>NZ_JBQGUZ010000030.1:0-26577 GCF_052078135.1 Acinetobacter lwoffii | reverse complement strand
AGTGTTGATCTGTCAGCATGGTACGAGGCATAGCGAATAGTAAAATTGGGTTTGGCGATTTGATTTTACTACTTCGCTATTTTTTTAAACTAAAAGTGTCAACACACCCTATTTAAAAACTTTTTCCAGCACATGCCGGTGAATAAATCGTAACTTGTCTTTAACCGCTTCGCTCAGCTTGAACGGGTAGGCATCTTCCAGACCCATACAACGGTTTAAGGCATTCAGATTAAAGGTCAAGGTGACCCAGTTTTCCAGAATATGTTCAAAATCCTGTCCACCAATCGGGCATTCTTTAAAATCCATACTGGCCAGATAGCTGCCATTTCCTTCAACACGCATACCACCATAGTAGGCAGTTTCCAGTGTTTCCATCATATGCAGATAATGCGCCCAGGTTTCTGCCCAGTCTTCCCAGGGATGGGCGGTAGCATAAGCACTAATATACTTTTCCTGCCAGTTGATTGGCGCGCCTTCGTTATAATGGCGTTCAAGTGCCTTGCTGTAGTCTTGCCGCTCATCGCCAAAATACTGACGGAATTCATCTAACAGTTCCGGATGCATATGTTGCATGAGTGCAAAATAATAATGGCCGCTTTCATGACGAAAATGGCCCAATAAAGTCCGGTAGTTTTCACCCATATTCACGCGTGTAGTTTCACGATAAACCACATCAGCTTCAATGGCATTTAGGGTAATGACCCCATTGGCATGACCAATTAAAACAGGCTTATCTTCTTGTGGCAGTAGAAAATCAAAACGCAGACCAAATGGATCATCTTCAGACTTTTTAGGACGTGGCATCATGTTCATGCGCTGTGCCAAATACAGAAAACGGCGTTTGGCTTCTTCCAGTCGAAACCAGTAAATCAGGTTCTCGGAATTTTCCAGATCAGGAATGACATGAGTCAGCTGACAGGATTCACAAAACTCCTCGTCTTCATCGCTAGGAATCATCCAGTTGCATACCTGATAATTTACATAATTGTGACAGGGTTTATAACTGGCATGCTGGTAGTTCTTGGCGATTGGAACCCATCGCTCAGCACTCTGTTTTTCGAATGCGCATAGCTCTTTTTCCGAAGCGATATAACCGATCGGTGACAGGCAGTGATCACAAACTGATTTGTAAAAAAACAGCTGTTGCTTGCAGATGGCACATTCAAAATGTTTCATTAAACTCCCTGTAGGGAAGCGAACGACCTAAAATGTTTATCGATGATGAACACGAAAAAAGGTTCAGAATGCCTACCTAATTTTCTTCCTGATAAAGAAACATCATAAAAATTTCATTGAAAATTCTATATGGATGAATTGTAAATATAGGCTGCTTGATATTAAATGAAACATCAATTGAATCTTTGTTTTAATAAAAAAGTATAGTTAAACAAGCTTTTAAATAAATAGATTTTTAAATAGAGTGAGTTGCCATCTTAAAAACACGGACAAGGCGTATTGACGGATATTACCAAATATTCCGACCGGTTTTTAAATTTGGGGGAAGTCCATTCAAGAACAGCTAACTTTTAAGAATAAAAAATTTTTAATGTGAGCAAGCTAATAAAGAGGAATTAAAAAAAACATGAAAATTAGAAAAGCCAATCTTCAGGATACTCCTGCCATTGTCGATGTGATTGCACCCTTTGTCGATGCCGTGATCAGTTCGGAAGAAGGTCGCCAGCGCTTTCAGCCTGAGATGATCCAGACCATTTTCGAGCGTCCGGACATTCATTATTTTGTGGCAGAAATCGATCATCAGGTGATAGGTGTCGTGGCTTATATGGAACCTGCACACTTCATGCATTTTTTCCTGAACCAAGCCTATCAGGGGCAGGGTTATGGCCGGCAAATGTGGCGCTTTTTAGAAAGCGAGATCCGCCGTCAAGGCCATTCAAGTATTACGGTAAAATCCAGTCTTTATGCCTTGGATATTTACAAGCGCTTTGGTTTTGTGGAAACGGGAAAATATACTGAAGAACATGGAATTCGCTTTATCCCGATGCGAAAGGATTATCTGGATTGTTAAAAGAAAAATGAAAGGCCATCAGGCACAATTTTATATTCCTAAATTTTTTCCAAAAAAATGGTCATTTTCTGACTGTTTTATAGGTGATTTCACCTATAACAATGTGCCATTTAGCTAAATTTTCTCCAGAAAAACACCTAGAGTACTGCGCGGTTTCAGCTAGCTATCTCCAGATTTTGCCTATCTAAACACAGATTCGTCCTTATATTTCCCTACCATGTTTCAGGTCTAGATTAAGTCATGCGCTTGAGGCTTTGAAAGCCCTGCAACTAAAGACTTTGAAGACTAGGGGAAAGCTGTAAATGCTAAGCAAATATCTGAAATCAGTGGTACTCACCACAAGCCTGATCAGCTGTGCACCGTTCGCATTTGCAGCTGAAAATGGTGGTAGTGCCTATCCGGATGGGACTGAAAGTTTTCTAGGTGGTGCAATGCTACCTCCAGGTACTTACCTGGTGAGCTACAACCAGTTTTATTCAGCAGACAAATTCAAAAATGATCATCCGGTATTTGATGATTTCAAGCTGGATACCTTTGCCACCGTCGCGCGTGGTGTGTATGTCAGTGACAAGACCTTTCTAGGTGCAACGTGGGGTATGCACGCATTTCTGGTCTATGCCAATGCCGACATCACTTTGGGCGGTGGACAGGATGAAAAAACTGCATTGGGTGATGTGATTATCGATCCATTTCTGCTGGGCTGGCATAAAGGCAACTGGCATGTCGCAACGGGTGTCGATTTCTATATCCCAGTCGGTTCATATAACAAAAACCGCCTCGCCAATATCGGTCGTAATTACTACACCATTCAGCCAATTGCTTCTGCGACTTATCTGAACCAGCAAGGCATCGAAGTCAGTACCAAGTGGATGTATGACATCAACTTTGAAAACAAAGATACCAATTATGAGTCGGGTAATGCCTTGCATGTGGATTACATCGTGGCCAAGCACATGGGACCTCTGGCAGTCGATCTAGGTGGTTATGTGCATCGCCAGCTTGAAGGTGACTCCGGTGAAGGAGCCGTACTAGGCGAGTTCAAGGCAAAAGCAGCCAGTATTGGTCCGCAAGTGCGCTACCAATTCGCTAAAGGCGTCGCAGTTGCCGCCAAATACCAGAAAGAATTTGATGTAAAAAACCGGCCAGAAGGTCAGAAATTCGCACTTGATATCACAGTTCCATTTTAAACAGACAGTTATTTAAAACTATAGGGGTAATACGATGAAGATTGAAAATCAGGATTATGCAGCAGGCAGTAATAATGCAGTGGACTATCTGCTGGTGAATGAATTTTCGGGTGGTATTGTCGGTCCTAGCCAGCGCATGCTCGGTCCACTGAAAAATGGCGGAACCTTAAAAACTGGTACACCTCCGGGCTGTTGGGGTCCAATGATTACCCCTGCATTCCAGGGCGGTCATGAGGTGACATTACCTGTGTTTATTGAAGGTGCAGAAGTGGGTGACGCCGTTGCACTTAAAATCAAGAAAATGAAAGTGACCTCGATTGCAACATCTTCAGGGGTCATGAGCTTTGTTGAAGGACGTTACCACGGCGACCCGTTTGTGGCGAAATACTGTAGCGCATGTGGTACAGAACAGCCTGCAAGCTATGTAGAGGGTATTGGTGAAGATGCCATCCGTTGCAAAAACTGTGATGCAGAAGTTAGTGCTTTTGAATTTTCACATGGTTATGTGATCGTACTGGATGAAGAAAACAAAGTGAGTTTGACGGTCAATCAGGAGATTGCCAACAAACTTGCTGGTAATGCCAATGAACTGTCTGCACTGCCTGAACATGCAGCACAACACTCAATTCTGTCACTAGCACGTGCCGATATGCCGGGTGTAGCAGCGCATATGCGTCCATTCCTGGGCAACATTGGTACAACACCATCACGTGATCTACCTGACTCACATAACTGTCATGACTTTGGTCAGTACCTGATTAATGCACCGCACAAATTTGGCATGACAGAAGATGAGCTTGTTGCAGCAAAAACCGATGGCCACATGGATACCAACTCTATCCGTCCGGGTTGTATCTTGATCTGTCCGGTTAAAGTGCCAGGCGCCGGTGTGTACATGGGCGACATGCATGCACAGCAAGGCAATGGCGAAATTGCCGGTCATGCCACGGACGTGTCTGGTGAAACCGAATTGCAAGTCGAAGTGATTAAAGGTCTGACCATTGATGGTCCAATCCTGTTACAGGCAGCAGATGATCTTCCACCGATGGCTCGTCCATTTACCAAAGAAGAAAAAGAGAAAGTGAAAGCACTCGGCGAACGCTGGGGCCAGACCGAAATCGAAGAAAGCGGTCCAATCACCTTTATGGGTACCGGTAAAAACCTGAATGATGCCACTGAAAACGCACTGAATCGCGCGGCTAAAACTACGGGTCTGAGCTATGACGAAGTGATGAACCGCTGCACCATTACCGGTTCGATTGAAATCAGCCGTCTGCCGGGCATGGTACGTGCCACGTTCCTGTGTCCAATGCCAATTCTGGAAAAACTCGGCATCGCAGATCTGGTGCGCGAACACTATCAACTTTAATCAAAACTGGATTTAACCAACAGCTGCAGTGGTGCCACACCACTGCCTATTGAAAGTAAAGAACTTAGAAACTTGAACAGGAATGTCATATGAACAGTAATTCTAAACTCCGTTGGGGTGAACTTTATCCTGAACTCGGTATTGAGCCTATTCCAACCGAGCCATGTATTTCACCGGAAATCTATCAGGAAGAAATCGACAAGGTATTTTCTAAAGTCTGGCTAAAAGTCGGTCGTGTTGAAGGAATTCCAAAGAAAGGCGATTACAAGGTCAAACGTCTGGATTTTGCTAAAACTTCCGTGATTCTTATGCATGGCAAAGACGGCGAAATCCGCGGTTTTCACAACATCTGTTCGCACCGTGGCAACAAGGTTGTGGTAGAAACCGATAATGAACTTTCGGGTCAAATAAAGCTGCAGTCGTGACCTGCCGTTTCCACGGCTGGGTCTATGATGCCAAAGGTGATCTGGTCAGTGTTCCAGAAGAAGAAAAATTTACCTCCTGCTTTGACAAAGGCCATAACGGTCTGGCACCAGTCCGTACCGAAGTCTGGGAAGGCTTTATCTTCGTGAACCTGGATAATGAAGGCACTCAAGGTGTAGAAGAATTCCTGGGCGGCATGGGTACACATTTAGGCGGTTACCCGTTCCATGAAATGGAAGAATGCTTTGCCTATAACACGGTACTGAACTGTAACTGGAAAGTCGCGCACGATGCCTTTGCTGAGGCCTATCACGTGGCAACCATCCATGCCGGTTCATTCCCGAATGTCTTTGCATCTGGTCTGCAAGAAGTACAACTGTTTGGCGATCATCGTACCTGTGCGGTCTGCCTCACTAAAAATGCCAATCCGAAACCGGCTGCGGCGCTTTCCGGGGAAATTACCGGAGCATCACTGGTCAATCACTACGAACGTACGCAGTTACCGAAGTCAGTGAATCCAAATGACCGTGATGATTTTTCATTCGAGCTTTCTGTCATTTTCCCGAACATTCTGGTGCATGTGACAGAAGGCGTATGGTTTACCCATCAGTTCTGGCCAGTCGGTCACAACAAAACCCGTTGGGAAGGCCGTTACTACCTGCCTAAAGCGAAAACCTATTCAGAGCGCTGGGCACAGGAATTTGCTCAGGTACTGCAGCGTAATACCTGGTTAGAAGATACTGCAACCATGGAAGATACCCAGGAAGCACTGGAATCTAAAGCCAAAAAAGTCATGCATTTACAGGATGAAGAAATCCTGATCCGTCATGGCTACCACGTTCTTGAACAATACCTGAATCGCGCATAAGGAGAATGCACATGTCAAATATCATTTCACAACTGCCTGCTGACTTTGCTGCTCTCGAACCTTTTGTCGCGAAGTGGGCACTTGGAACCTCTAAACAGCGTCATCTGGCCCGTCTGAACTCTGCCAAAGAAGAGCTGCAGGCATTTTATGATGCGATTCTGCCGGAAATGCGTAACCTGCTGGCGGCATTAGACCAATATCCATTGGGCTCATTGCCGGAAGAGCTACACAAGCTGTACTGGCTTAGCCTGAGCTTTGCTGAAATTGCACCACATATCGAACTATATAAAGGTTCAGTTGGTGTGCCATATGCCTTTGAAGAAACCCGCTTTGTCTATGAAAGCGGTGACGTGGTCAACGTTTAAAGGAATTAAATATGAGCCAGCACAATCTAGAAACCCGTTTGCACTACCTGGAAAGCTGCGAAGCCATTCGCAGCCTGGTGGGCCGCTATGCAACCGCAGCGGACCAGCGCAACAACCCAGCCATTATGCAGCATCTGTTTCATGAAGATGCGGTCTGGTGTGCAAATGGTTTTGGCGAATATCAAGGTCGGCAAAACATTCTGGATGCGCTGTCTGGCATTGCTGAAGCTCAGGTGCTGTGGAGCCTGCACATTATGGCCATGCCGGATATCAAAGTGCTGGATCAGCATCATGCCAATGTCAGCTGGATGCTCTGGGAAATCTGCAACCTTGCCGAAAAAGGCATGCAGGCCACTACCAGCTGCCTAGGCGGATTTTATCAAGCCACTGTTCGCTGTGATGAAGAAGGTGAGTGGAAATTTGACCGGGTGAAATTAAACCTGACTTTTAATCAGCCGTATCCGACAACTTGAGCGCGCACATAAAAACAGCTGCTGCATCAGACACGGCGCAAAGAGGGATTCAAGAGATGAGAAAAATCGCAATTATTGGTGGTGGGCAGGCAGGTTTATTACTGGCATTCTCATTACTCGAACACAAATATGACGTCACTGTATATGTCGATCGTCCAGCTGAAGAACTGTTACATGGCCGCATGGTCAGTACCACCATGTTCTTCGCCAATACACTGAAAGTGGAACGCAAACTGGGCCTGAATTTCTGGGATGGCAAGGCATATCATGGAGAAGCGATTCATGTCGACTTCCGTGGTCCAGATGGTACGGTTGCATTGCCTTTGACCGGTTTCCTGCATGAAAATAAAGGAATTGCCATGGACCAGCGCACCAAATACCACTGCTGGCTAGAAGAATATCCACGCCGTGGTGGCAAACTGGTCATTCAAAATGTCAGTCCTGAAGATCTTGAAGTGATTTCAGCTGAAAATGATCTGACGATTCTTGCTGCCGGAAAGGGCAATATCACCAGCCTGTTTAAGCGTAAGGAATCCCGTTCAGTGCATCAGGCACCGCCACGTAAACTGGCCGCGGCTTTGGTGGTAGGTGATGACTTGTGCGGACCGAACAGTTGGCAGGGGCAGCCGTCGCAAACCTTGCACTTTAATTTTATTGCCGGCGCGGGTGAATATTTCAGCATGCCGTTTTACAGCCATACCCATGGTCCATGCCGTAGCTTCCTCTTCGAATGTGTACCAAATGGCCCGATGGATATCTTTGATGACGTGACCAGCGGTGATGAAATGCTGCAACGCATGAAAGAAGCGGTAGCCAAGGTAACCCCAGACCAGAGCTTCCGTATGGTCGATAACATGGAACTGAGTGATCCGAATGCCTGGCTGAAAGGCGCATTCCGTCCAGAAGTTCGTTATCCGGTTGCGACCCTGGACAATGGCGCTGCAATCTGGGGTATTGGCGACACAGTTATGGTCAATGACCCGATTGCTGGTCAGGGCGCAAACAATGCGACTCGTATGGTCGAGCATTATCTGCAGGCCATTCTGGCGCATGGCGATGAAGCCTTTACTGCCGAATGGATGACGCAAGTCTTTGATGAATTCTGGGAATATTCCGGTCGCTATACCACTGAATTTACCAACCTGTTGCTGAATCCGCCAAGTGAAAGCCTGCTTCAGGTCTTGGGTGCTGCATCTCAAAACAGTGTCATTGCTGATGACTTTATGGGGCACTTCAACCATCCACGTGGTTTCTGGCCAGCCGTTGATGGTGCAGAAGGCGCAAAAGAATACCTATCACGCAAGGAGTTTAATCATGCAGCTGCCTGAAGTGTTATGGCAGGATGTTGATCTTGCTGAAGCGAAGGCGCTTCGGCAGGCCTTCGGCGGTTTTGCCACAGGTGTCGCGATTGTCACCTGTCTGGATGAACAGCAGCAACCTGTCGGACTGACTATTAATTCATTTAGTTCCGTGTCATTAGATCCTGCGCTGGTGTTATGGAGTCTGGTGAATCATTCACCAAGCCGTACGGTTTTTGAAAATGCAGAATACTTTGCCATTAATATTCTGGGTGCAGACCAGCAGGACGTTGGTCTGAACTTTGCCAAGCCCATTGCCGATAAATTCCAGCATGGTGTGTGGAATATTGAACAGTCTAAAGCGCCCGTATTGGAAGGGTGTGTGGTGCAGTTTGTTTGCAAAAATGGAAAGCAGATTGAAGCCGGGGATCATCAAATTTTCCTCGGAAAAATTGGGCAATGCCGTCACAGCAATCAGCGTCCATTGCTGTTCTGCAAAGGACAGTTTAGTGAATGGCCACAATATAAGGAGGCTTCATGACCGATCTGAACAATAAAGTGGTTCTGGTCACTGGAGGAGCGACTCACATTGGTCAAGCAGTGGTTAAAGAATTAAAGGGGCTGGGTGCCGACGTCATTATTGCTGATATTAATCAGGAACAAGGCCAACAGGTCGCAAATGAAACCCAAACTCGCTTTGAATATCTGGATCTGGCCAGTGATGACAGCATTCAGGCCTTGGTGGGTAAGCTGACGCAAGTCGATATTCTGGTGAATCTGGCCTGTCTGTATAAAGATCATGGATCCCAGTCGACACGTCAAAATTGGCAAAATACTTTCAATGTCACGGTGTTTGGTCATGCTGCATTGGTACAGGCCTGCCGCCCATTGCTGAAAGCGAGTTCTGATGCTGCAGTGATCAATATCAGTAGTGTCAGCGCCCGCATTGCTCAAAAAGAGCGCTGGGTCTATCCAGCCTCAAAAGCCACTTTAGAACAACTGACCAAGAGTATGGCATTGGATTTAGCGGGTGACGGTATCCGTGTCCATGCTTTGTCATTGGGATGGACCTGGTCTGTGCCAATGCAAATGATTTCAGGCAATGATCGTCCGAAAACCGATCGTGTTGCGGGTCGTTTCCATGTGCTGGGTCGTATTGCCGATGCTGAAGAGGTGGCAGAAGCTCTAAGTCTGCTTTGTAGTCCAAAAGCGAAATTACTGACTGGCAGTGTGATCCATGCCGATGGCGGTTATCACACGCTTGGACCTGAAGAAACCGATTCACCGATTGAGGAGTTGAGCGCATGAATATTCAAATGACCAATATTGCAGAAAAATTTCTTTGCCTCACTTCGGATATTGAACAGGGCGAAGGTTTACAGGTGATTATTGACGGTTATACACCACTGGCGGTTTTCCATTTGGAAGATGGTGAATTTTACGTCACAGATGATACCTGTACCCATGGGGATGCATCTTTGGCTGATGGCGAAGTTGATGGCTGCGAAGTGGAATGTCCGTTCCATGCTGGCGCCTTCGATATTAAAACCGGTGAGCCGTGTGGTGCACCGTGCAGTATTCCACTCAAAACTTACACCTCATTTGTACGTGATGGTCAGGTCTATTTGGTGGAGTAACGCCCTATGTATAAAATCCAGATTGAAGGACAGGGGCATTATCACTGTGCAGCAGACGATGTCCTGCTGCGCGGTGGTCTGCGTGAAGGTTTAGGCTTACCTTATGAATGCAACGCGGGTGGCTGCGGCACCTGTAAAATTGAAGTGTTGTCGGGTGAGGTGGAAAATCTGTGGGCAGATGCACCTGGGTTATCGGATCGTGACAAACGTAAAGGACGTGTTTTGGCTTGTCAGTGTCGGCCTAAATCGGACTGTGTGATCAAGGTTCGTTTAGATGAACAATGCACGCCTAAAATTTTGCCAAAACAGCAAGCCGTGAAGCTCAAGCATGTGCAACCGATTACCCATGATATTTTAGAAATTCATTTGCAGTCGGATGAGCCTGCCCAATTTATTCCAGGGCAATATGCATTGCTCTGGGTAAATCAGGAATTGCTGCGGGCCTATTCGATGTCGAACTTACTGAATGTCGAAGGACTATGGGTGTTCCAGATTCGACGTGTGCCGGATGGCAAGATGACCAATTTACTGTTTGATGAGGAACAACGACAAGATGCCGTGATTCAGATTGATGGGCCTTATGGTCTGGCGCATTTGCAGGAACAGCCACGTCCGATTGTCTGTGTTGCTGGTGGCTCGGGTCTTGCACCAATGCTGGCGATTGCGCGTGGTGTGGCGGCCAATCCGCGCTTGCAACATCATAAAGTCTGGTTCTTCCACGGTGGACGTGAACAACGCGATTTGTTGACCGAAAATCAGCTCAGGGACTGGACCGAATTGGGTGAGCGTCTCAATTACGTGCCTGCCACGTCTTCAGAACTGATAGACGGCATCCGTTCCGGTTTCATTCATGATGTGATCAATGATGTGCTGGGCGAGCAATTACCTGAGCATGAGATTTACTGTGCCGGGCCACCACCGATGGTGAAATCCATTGAACAGATGGCGCATCAGGCGGGTATTCCACAACAACAGATTCACTTTGACCGCTTTTTCTAAGTTAAGCTAATTGAAATGATCAGGCGATGGTTAACCCATCGCCGGCATGCTTTTCTCCCGGCACATCAGCACCATATTCACTATCTGGGCAATCGACTCCGTTCCCAGTTTCTGACGGATATGGGTGCGATGAATTTCAACTGTCTTATGACTGATATTCAGCATCTGCGCGATATGTTTACTTGACAGGCCATCGACCAGCAAATTGATAATTTCGTTTTCACGTGGTGACAAGGATTTCAGTTTCAACAATTGCTGTTTGCGATTTTCACCTGCGACAAAGTCCTGCTCGGCCTGTTGCAGGCAGGCCTGGATCTGGTTCAGCATATGCTGCGGATTAAACGGTTTTTCCAGAAAATCAAAAGCCCCGGCTTTCATGGCATTTACCGACATCGGAATATCACCATGACCGGTCATGAAAATAATCGGAATATAGGCCTTCTGCTGATTCAGCTGTTGCTGTAACTGCAGGCCACTCATGCCACGCATGCGAATATCCAGAATCAGGCAGGCTGGGGTATTGGGCTGTGGATAATTTAAAAATTCGGTCGCACTGCTAAAGGTTTTAGTTTCTAACTGCACGGAGTCCAGCAACCAGGTCAGCGAGTTTCGGATATCCTGATCGTCATCAATGACGTAGACAATGGGTTCGGGAACATGAGAATTATTTAAATACATTTAGCACGCTCCTGTGCAGATAATGAAATATTAAAAATTGCGCCGGATTCACCTTGGCAGACCCATAAATAAACCTGATGGTTTTCAATAATGCTACGCGATAAAGTCAATCCGATCCCCATGCTGTCTTTCTTGCTCGAATAAAAAGACTCGAACAGCTGTTCCGGATTTTGTCCTTGCAGTCCCGGACCATTGTCTGCAATGGCAATTCGGGCATGCTGGTTGTGCTGCCAGGTCCGGATATAGATATCACGTTGGCCTTCAGGATTGCGTTGCAACGCATCCACCGCATTAAAGACCAGATTAATGATGACTTGGCTAAACAGGGTTTCATCAGCAGAGATAGAAACCGGTGTCACACTCATTTCATAATGAATGGTACAGCCGCCCTGATCGGCTTTCAGTCCAATCAGGGGATGCAGGTCCTGAATCAGTTTATTGAGGGAATGCACCTGAAAATTGGCTTCGCCTTTGCGCAAAAAGCTGCGCATACTATGGATAATCTGGTTGACCCGTTTGGTCTGATCCAGTGCGGCATTCATGGCATCCAGCGTTTCCGTGGTATTGGCCAGGCCGTTTTGAATACGGATAATACTGCCACCAACATAATTATTGAGTGCAGCCAAGGGCTGATTCAGTTCATGTGCCAGTGCGGTCGCAAGTTCACCCATGGTTTTGCAGCGTGACATATGGCCTAATTGACGTTCCCGAGCCCGCGCCATTTCTTCTGCTTCAATCCGTTCGCTAATATCGCGGTAATTGATCAGGATTCCCTGAATATCCGGATGGTCGAGCAGGTTGCGATAGGTTGCTTCATGGTGCCGCCACTTACCATTATGGTGCAGAATTTTGTAATGCAGCACTCCAATCGACTGTTCAGCCGGTTTTTTAAATAACAGTTGCCGGACTTTGACCCGGTCATCTGGATGAATGATACTCAACACATTTTTATTTAAAACAAAGCGGTCACGATAACCTAAAATACGTTGCAGAGAAGGGCTGGCATACAGCAGTTTGCCTTGCAGGTCCAGAATCGCGATGCCATCGCCCGAGTTTTCCAGCAGCATCTTGAAATACTGATCTTTAGACTGCAGCTGATACTGATATTTCTTGATTTCACTAATGTTGCGAACCAAAGCCAGTAGCTTGGGCTGATCCTCAATTTCGACCGTTTTCAGGCAAACTTCCACAGGAATCTGCAGTTGATTCTGTGCCTGAATAATCCATTCAAATGTAATTGCTTCATGGCTGGCAGCTTGTTGCACCTTTTTTAAGGCATGGTGAAAATCAAAACCATGGCTATGCGCACTGATTTTTTTCTACACTCATGCTAGTTAATTCAGATTTGCTGTAACCGGTCAGGTCTTCAGCTGCTTCATTGACGTCCATGAACTCGACACTGCCGATATCATGCACAAAAATGGCATCACCCGCCTTATCAAAGATGGTTTGATAATAATTTAAACTGGTCATTCTCATTCCTTACCTGAGATAGCATCCGGCGATCTGGTACAGGGGTATTCGTCTTCACTGATGAATACTTGTTGTTATTGAATTCATATTGGAGCAAAGTAAAAAAGAGTTCAATTACACTTCAGGTCTAATTACATACTTTAAACATATAAAATAAATACACACTGCACACATCAGCCTAGCAAGATTTGACTAAGCAAGATTAGTACCATTTTCACGTTTTAATATGACTGGCAGATCACATTGTATTTTTCTAGCAGGATTCTTTCCCAATTAAGCCAAACTTTCTGCTATCGGCCAGCATCCTATTTTTAATTAGTCAGCGCTTTTGTTAAGGCATAGAATTATTTCACTTTTGTTGTAATAGCACTCAATAGATGGCATTCAGCTGGATTTTTTTCACTTTAATGGCTGCATTTATGCAGGCTTGGCGTAATGCCTTTCAAAAACAGCTCAGCACCACGGTCGATGTCTGGGGAGTCACCCTGGCACGCTTTATTTTCGGTTTGCCATTCGCTGCGCTTTACCTGAGCAGCCTGTATTATTTCAAGCCAGTTGAAAGTGTGGTTCACTTCACGCCCAAGTTCTGGGTCTATGTAGTGATTGCAGGTTGCAGCCAGATTTTAGCTACGGCACTGATGGTGCAACTGTTCAAGCAAAAAAATTACGCGGTTGGGGTGGGGCTGGCGAAAAGTGAAGCCATTTTAGCCGCCATTATTGGTGTGACCTTATTAGCAGATCATTTGTCATTTTTGGCCTGGATTGGTGTGGCGCTGGGCGGATATGCGGTATTTTTATTGAGTAAAGGCCAACAGGTCAGCGGGTTTTCAACCAGAACACTGGCTATTGGCATCGGAAGCGGTTTAAGTTTTGCCATCACCTCACTTCTGGTACGCGAAGCCAGTCTGGAATTAACCACTTTACCAACCTTGCATCGTGCGGCCTGGGTGTTGTTAATGGTGATCAGTTTTCAGTGTATTAGTATGCTGATTTACCTCAGCCTATTCAGTCGCCAGACTTTAGTGGCCATGTGGCAGCGTCTGGGCTTAACTTTTAAAGTCAGTGTGTGCAGTTTTATGGCATCGCTGGGCTGGTTTACTGCCATGAGCATGATGAGTGTGCCGGTGGTCAAAACCTTAGGACAAATTGAGATTCTGTTTAGTATGCTGATTTCGGCATATTTCTTTAAAGAAAAACTTGCACGTACCGAGCATTGGGGTCTGGGCTTAGTAGTGATTGCAGCGATTTTAGTGATCTGGGCCTGATGTAGAACCAGTTTTTTAAATCTAAGCATAAAAAAGCCACTGATCAACAGTGGCTTTTTCTTTGCATTTATTGTTTAAGCAGCAATAAATTTCTGAACCGCCTGATTAAAGGCTTCTGGTTGTTCCATATTGGAAATGTGCGAAGCATTGATTTCAAACAACTGGCTTTGTGCAATTTCAGCTTGCATGGCTTGTCCATCTGCAACTGTCGTCACTGGATCTTGCTGACCGGCCACAATCAGTACCGGCACTGAAATCGTTTTGATCTGTTCACGTAAATCCGCCTTAGCCAAAGCTTCGCAACAACTTGCATAACCTTCCGGGCTGCCAGCTCCAAGGTCGTTTGAAAGTTCTGCAACTATCGCTGCGTTGCTCTGGATAAAGGGATCGGTAAACCAACGTGCTGCTGCTGTCGATGCAATCGGCGCCAGACCTTGTTCACGTACCAGTGCGGCACGTTCCAGCCAGGCCTGTTCCTGACCGATCTTGGCAGCAGTATTGCAGATAATCACGTGGCTAAAACGTTCGGGCTTGTTGATTGCTAACCATTGACCGGTTAAACCACCCATAGAAATGCCACAGAAAGCGGCTTTCTGGATATTCAGATGATCCAGCAGATTGACCACATCCTGACCTAACTGTTCCAAGCTATATGGACCTTGCGGTGCAGATGAAGCCCCATGACCACGAGTGTCATAACACACAACAAAATAATCTTGCTGGAAAAATTTAATTTGTGGTTGCCACATGCTGAATTTGGTGCCTAGTGAGTTAGAAAAAACCAGGGCAGGTTTACTGGCATCACCAAAGGTCTGGTAATTGATCTGGGCATCGTTGGATGTAAATGTTGGCATTGAAATCCCTCCCGACCTCCCTTTCTTGCATTTGATTCAAAGCAGTACTTTAAATCTACATTCAGGGAGGAGGTTTATCTTTTTAATAGGTTGTTAGACGCGTTCAATAATCAAAGCGATGCCTTGACCGACACCAATACACATTGAGCAAAGACCGTATTGACCACCAGTTTGTTCAAGTTGGTTCAGTGCAGTCGTCACCAGACGCGCGCCAGATGCCCCGAGTGGATGACCCAAAGCAATTGCACCACCATTCGGATTGACGTTCTCTGAACCATCTTCAATGCCAAGGTCACGCGTACAAGCCAAAGCTTGTGCTGCAAAAGCTTCATTCAGCTCGATCACATCCATCTGCTCTAAAGTCAGACCGGTTTGCGCCAGTAATTTCTTAATGGCAGGTGCTGGACCAAAGCCCATGATACGTGGTTCAACACCAACGACGGTTGAACCAATAATTTTGGCACGTGGTTTTAAGCCATGTTGAGCAATTGCTTCATCAGACGCGATCAACAGTGCAGCTGCACCATCGTTAATCCCTGAAGCATTACCAGCCGTTACCGTACCATCTGCTTTGACCACGGGTTTCAGTTTTGCCAGAGCTTCTGCTGTGGTTGAAGCACGCGGATGTTCATCAGTATCGACAACGATCGGATCGCCTTTACGCTGTGGGATCACTACAGGAATGATTTCATTTTTATAGAAACCTTTGGCCTGCGCTGCTGCGGTACGTTGCTGGCTGGTCTGGGCAAACTGATCCTGGTCTGCACGGTTGATGTTGAACTGCTCCGCCAGATTTTCAGCGGTTTGCGGCATGGTTTCCACACCGTACATTTCTTTCAGTTTCGGGTTGATGAAACGCCAGCCCATGGTGGTGTCTTCAATCTTTTGGCTACGGCCATACGCCGTTTCTGACTTGCCCATCACGAATGGGGCACGCGACATGCTTTCTACACCGCCGGCAATGATCAGATTGGCTTCACCGGCTTTAATCGCACGTGCTGCCATTGCGATTGCATCCATTGATGAACCACAAAGACGGTTCACGGTCGTTGCTGGAACCTGATAAGGCAGGCCTGCAAGCAGCGAAGACATGCGACCGACGTTACGGTTATCTTCACCGGCCTGGTTGGCACAGCCATAAATCACATCATCAACCTGTTCCCAGTTCACTGATGGATTGCGTTCCATTAAAGCTTTGATTGGAAGTGCACCCAGGTCATCGGCACGAACAGGCGCCAGACCACCGGCATAACGGCCGAATGGGGTACGGATGGCATCGATAATATATGCGTTTTTCATTGTGTATTTGCTCACATATTTAAAAGAAGAAAACTCCTCCCTTTTTAAAGGGGGGTTGGGAGGGATTTAATGAAGTAGTTTTATTCCTCAAATCCTCCCTAAATCCCTCCTTTAATAAAGGAGGGACTTCCCCTTAATTTGATTGAGTCGCATCAATCAGTTTGGCACCGGTCATTGACTGCAATTCTTCAAATGACAGACCTTCAACTTTCTCAATCACTTTCATCCCTTCAGGGGTGACATCAATCACGCAGAGGTCGGTATAGATACGGTCGACACATTTCAAGCCAGTAGCCGGATACGTCAGTTCAGCCACGATTTTTGGCTCGCCTTTTTTGGTCACGTGGTCAGTCGTAATAAAGACTTTCTTCGCGCCCACAGCCAGATCCATCGCACCGCCGACTGCTGGAATTGCATCCGGTGCACCGGTATGCCAGTTAGCCAAGTCACCATTTTCAGCGACCTGGAACGCGCCCAGTACGGCGATGTCTAAGTGACCGCCACGCATCATCGCGAAAGAATCACCATGATGGAAGAATGAACCGCCTTCAAGTAAAGTTACGAATTCTTTACCAGCATTAATCAGCTCAGGATCGCGGTCTTCTTCAGCAGGAGGAGGACCGAAAGCCAACAGGCCATTTTCAGAATGCAGGAAGACGTCTTTATCGCTTGGCAGGTAGCTGGAAATCTTGGTCGGTAAACCAATACCGAGGTTCACATAAGCGCCATCAGGAATATCTTGTGCCACACGTTCAGCGATCTGGTCACGGGTCAGTTTGCTATAGCTCATTATTTATCTCCGATGCCAATTATTGTGCAGGTTTAACTTGAACAACGTGTTGAACAAAAATTCCCGGGGTGATGATGTGTTCCGGATCCAGTGCACCCAGTTCAACCACTTCAGAAACTTGAGCAATCGTCACATCAGCCGCCATCGCCATAATCGGGCCGAAGTTACGCGCAGATTTACGGTAGACCAGATTGCCCCAACGGTCGCCTTTAGAAGCTTTAATTAAAGCAAAGTCAGCTTTAATTGGATTTTCTAAAACGTAGTCTTTACCTTCGTAGTTCATGGTCGGTTTGCCTTCAGCCAGCAAAGTACCAAAACCGGTAGGCGTGTAGATTGGACCTAAGCCCATACCTGCTGCCTGAATACGGCAAGCCAGATTACCTTGCGGCACCAGTTCCAGCTCAATTTTTCCAGCACGATATAATTCGTCAAATACCCAGGAATCTGACTGACGCGGGAAAGAACAGATAATTTTACGCACAGCGCCCGCTTTAAGCAGTTTCGCCAGACCATAATCGCCATTACCGGCATTATTGTTGACAATAATCAGGTCTTTAATACCCAATTCGATCAGACCATCAATCAGTTCAGCAGGCTGACCCGCTGTACCGAAACCACCGATCATAATGGTAGAACCGTCCTTGATCTGGGAGAGTGCTTCTTTCAATGATAATGAACTTTTATCTATCATAATCTGGTCCTTACATATCCTAAACTGATGGATGTCTTTAAACTCGTTTTGAATCTGATGCTGTAACCGGAACTGCGTTACGGTTTTTCTGTGACAGCAGAAAATGTGCTACCAGGCCAATGCAAATTCCCCAAAAGACTGAACTCAGTCCCAAGAAATGCATGCCGGAAGCAGTCGCTAAAAAGGTGATCAGTGCTGCATCACGTTGCGACTCTTTGCCCATGGCCACGGAAATGTTGGTGGCAATCGCACCCAGTAATGCCAGTCCTGCCAAAGCCGCAATTAATTCTTTGGGCATCAGGCTAAAAAGCATGACAATGCTGCCGGCAAATAAGCCGCCTAAAATGTAAAAAAGCCCATTCGCCACACCAGCGATATAACGCTTTTCTTTCAGCTCGTGAGCGTCTTTGCCTAAACACAATGCAGCCGTAATCGAAGCCAATACAATCGTGATACCCCCAACACAGGCCACTGCAAGCGAGGCAATACTGGTCGCACTGATAATCGGCTTGGCTGGCATGTCATAATCACTGAGTTTGATAATCGCCATTCCCGGTAAAAACTGGCCCGATAGGCTGACCAGAATGAGCGGGAGGGCCAGATTCAGGGTTGAACTCCAGGTCCATTCCGGTGCAATAAATTGCGGAATCGCCAGACTAAAATCTGCCGTGACCGGGTTAATCTTGCCCAGTAACATACTTAAAACCACACCGGCAACCAGTACCCAGACCATCGCATAGCGTGGACTGAAACGCTTGGCCAGCAAAAATACCGCCAGCATGCCAAAGACGATATAGGGCATGGTATCGGTCGCGGTAAACAACCCTAAACCAAACTGCAGTAAAATCCCCGCCATCATTCCGGCAGCGACTTCCTGAGGAATCCAGGACAGCAATTTGTCGAAATAACCGGTGATCCCAATGAAAAAAATCACCACGGCAGAGGTGATATAGGCAGCAACCGCTTCATTGAGCGAAATATCGGGAAACAGCGTGACTAATAAAGCCGTTCCGGGCGCAGACCAGGCGGTGACAACAGGTATTTTGTATTTAATGGATAAAAAGATACCTGCGAGCGCAGCACCAATAGAAATTCCCCAAATCCATGAAATCATCATGTCTGGGGAAACCTGGGCTTGCTGTGCCGCCTGGAAAAAAATGATCAGTGGCCCTGAATAGGAAATTAGCACTGCTAAAAATCCTGCAACAGTCGCTGAAATTGACCAATCATTTTTTAATGTCTGAAACAGGGTATTCATTGGTGATGTGCCTCCTTGCGTCGAACCATGAGCCTGTTAAAAATCGTGATGATCAGGACTAGCCCTGATCTCCACCGCCGACTGGTACCACTGTACCTGTCATATAAGATGATTCATCCGAAGCCAGGAATACAATTGCATTCACTTGCTCCTGAATCGTACCGTAGCGTCCCATGAAAGTACGGTCAATGGTCTGATCAACCACTTGCTGCATCCATTCCTTTTCAGATTCAGTCAGTGGATTGGCATTGCGCGGTACTTTACGTGGTGGTGCTTCAGTGCCACCCGTTGCCACTGCGTTAACGCGAATACCATCTTTGGCATGTTCAAAGGCAAGGGAAGCGGTCAGGCCATTTACGCCACCTTTAGACGCTGAATATGGCACACGGTTAATGCCGCGTGTCGCAATAGAAGATACGTTTACAATGGTACCTTTCTGATTTTTAATCATTTCCGGAAGAACTGCACGGCAGCACCACAGCGTCGGGAACAATGAACGGTTCACTTCCTTGATAATTTCCTCTTCAGAAAATTCTTCGAAAGGTTTCATCCAGATCGCGCCACCGACGTTGTTGATCAGGACATCGACACGGCCATAGGTTTCTAGCGCTTTTTCAACGACTGATTGAGCACCGGCAAACGTTTCCAGATTGGCTTTGACCGTAATCGCATCACCGCCAGTCGCTTCAATTTCAGCCAGAACTTCTTCTACATAAGGGGAAAGGTCAGCCATGACGACTTGGGCGCCTTCGCTCGCCACTTGCAGCGCGACACCGCGACCGATGCCTTGAGCGGCACCGGTCACAATGACGACTTTATTTTCAAATCTTTGACGATTAGACATTGAACAAATTCCCTCTATTAGTTGGCAGAGAATTTTTCAAACAGGAAGCTTGCAGGTTTTACGCCTTCAGCATCCAGCCAGCCGCGAACCGCTTCAACCATTGGTACAGGGCCACACAGGTAGATGTCTACGTCGCCGCCATTTAGCCATTCGTTTTCGATATGACCGGTTACATAGCCTTTACGCTCATGTGCAGATTCCGGGTTAGCAACCACTGTGCGGTATTCGAACCACGGGAATTTGTCTTGCAGTTCGTTCAGTTTTTCAATCGCTACCAGGTCAAAGTCATTGGTTACACCAAATACCAGACGCACTGGATGTTCTGAACCTTTTTCTTCCAGCACTTGCAGCATCGACATGAATGGTGCAATACCTGTACCACCCGCTAGCATCAAGACAGGGCGGGTCACAGGGCGCAAGTAGAAGCTACCAAATGGACCGGTAAAAGTCATCTTGTCGCCAGCTTTGGCATTTTTACTTAAGAATTCACTCATTTTGCCGTTCGGTACGTTACGTACTACGAAACCGGTCAAACGGTCACTCGGTTTTGAGCTGAATGAATATGAACGGGTTTCAGTCGTGCCCGGAATACCGACATTGACATATTGACCAGCAAGGAAGTGAATGTCCGGTTGACCTTCATCTAACTGGATGTCAAAAGTAATAGTCGAATCAGACAGGTTTTCGACACGAGCCAGCGTACCCTGGAATTCATGAATTTCAGTTTTGCAAACTTCTGAAGAGGCCTGAATCTGGAACACTGCATCTGAAGTCGGTTTACATTGGCAAGCCAGAATAAAGCCTTCAGCGGCTTCTTCAGGCGTTAAAGCATCTTCAATATAAGTTTCTTCAGGCATGTCATAAGAACCTGATTCACAAAACGCACGACACGTTCCACAAGCACCATCACGGCAGTCCAAAGGAATATTAATCTTTTGACGGTAGGCTGCATCTGACAGTGTTTCACCATCTGAAACAGAAATAAAACGTGTAACGCCATCTTCAAATTGAAGTGCAACATTGTGGTTTGACATGGCTGAATATCCTATATAAATCTTTGTAACTGAGCCTTTCAGCCAATTTTCCATCTGACCGAAAGGCATAACCTGGCTGTTTAAACAGTCTTAGAGGTGATAAATGTCGATAACCTGGTTGATGTAATCGTTTTTCAGTACCACGTATTTGCTTAAAATTTGTGGTTTATCGCCTGAGAAATCAATTTCATAACGAGACATACCGAAGTAGCTGTAACTTGTTTTGTAACGGAAGCTCAAAGTATTCCAGTTAAAACGTACAGTCACTTTGTCGCCATCACGTTCAACAATTTCAATATTGCTGATGTTATGGCAGGTACGTGTGTCCGGCATAGTTGCAGATGAACGTTCAGTCTTGATCCGGAACACGCGGTCTTCTAAACCTTGACGGTCTGGATAGTAAATCAACGAGATTTCAGACTGTGGATCTGTGGTCAGTTTGTCATCATCATCCCAAGCTGGCATCCAGAAAGATGCAGTAGGGGCATAACAAGTTAACCAGTCATCCCATTGTTCATCATCTAAAAAGCGAGCTTCTTGATACAGGAACTGAGCAATATTTTCTAAAGTGATGTCGCTCATGCGTTTTCTCCTTCAGTTGATGCTGCAATTTCTTTCTCAGTCGCAATACCTTTTTTGATCAATTCTAACCAGTACTGGTGCTGAGACAGGTATAGGCCTTCGTCTTCAGTTTTAATACCAGACAGTTTTGGTTTTAAACCGATTTCATTGGCAGCATCATCCGGACCTTGAATCCAGTGTTTAGAACCACGGCACATGTCGTTCCATTCCAGCGCGATACCGGCATAACCTGCCTGACAAGCACGGAACTCTTCAAGATCGTCTGGTGTCGCCATACCTGAAGCGTTAAAGAAATCTTCATACTGACGGATACGACGGGTACGCGCTTCAGGCTCTTCACCCACAGGCGCGATACAGTAAATCGTCACTTCAGTCTTATCGACAGAAATCGGGCGCAGGACACGGATTTGTGAACCGAACTGATCCATGAAGTAAACGTTTGGATAGATACACAGGTTACGTGAACGTTCGATCATCCACTTCGCCATAGCTTCGCCATATTGCGCAGTGTATTCATCTTTCTTGGCAAAGTTAGGACGGTCTTCCGGGTTTGCCCATTGCGTCCAAAGTAACATGTGACCATGTTCAAAGCCGTAAGAACCACCACCTTGTTTGCCCCATGCACCTGCGCTCATCGCACGGATGTTGTCACCAGCTTCTTTTTCTTTACGTTGCTGAGTCGTTGCAGCATAGTTCCAGTGTACAGCAGACACGTGATAACCATCAGCACCGTTTTCAGCAGTCAACTTCCAGTTACCTTCATAGGTATAAGTCGAAGAACCACGTAAAACTTCCAGACCTTGTTCAGACTGATCCACGATCATGTCAATGATTTTGGTCGCTTCGCCCAGGTATTCTTCCAGAGAAGGAACATCCGGATTCAAGCTGCCGAACAGGAAACCTTTATAGTTTTCAAAACGGGCAACCTTTTTCAGGTCATGTGAACCGTCTTTATTAAAGCAGTCTGAATAACCCGCTTCAGCCGGATCTTTGACTTTTAATAACTTACCTGAGTTATTGAAGGTCCAGCCATGGAATGGGCAAGTATAAGTTGCTTTATTGCCTTTCTTGTTACGGCACAATTGTGCACCGCGATGCGAACAGGCATTGATCATGGCATTCAGTTCACCTTGACGGTTACGTGCAATGATGATCGGCTGACGACCCATATAGGTAGTATAGAAGTCGTTATTGTTTGGAATCTGGCTTTCATGCGCCAGATAAACCCAGTTGCCTTCAAAGATGTATTTCATCTCAAGGTCAAACAGGGCCTGGTCTGTAAATACTGAACGGTGTAGTTTAAATTCACCAGATTCATAATCATCAACCAGTAATTCGTCAATGCGGTCTAAATGGCTGGTGTTAATTACGGGAATACGAGGCATGTCCTTTCTCCGACTTTCCAAGGGGGAAGTCAGCGGGATATATCTCAAGGCATATCCCGCTTCTTAATGTATTAAGCGCTAGCGCGGCGACGATCAACTTCAGTAGAAGGTGCGTCTTGTTTCTCTTTCACAAGTTCAATATCAAATTGAATGTGTTTGAAAGGACCTTTCAGACCACGTTTTGCAATTTCAGCTTCATCAGTCACGTCAACCGCAGTTGCCACCAGGCCTTCACGAGTAGCGAATGCGAAGTCATCCCACAGGTATTGGTCGCCTTCAATGTTGAATTGAGTAGTCAGCTTGCGGTAACCCGGTGCAGATACGAAGTAATGTACGTGCGATGGACGGTTACCATGACGGCCTAATTTGTCCAGTACAAACTGAGTTGTACCTTCTGGAGGGCAGCCATAACCCACTGGCATTGTCGTCAATGCAGTATATTGACCATCGGCAGCGGTAATGATGCTGCGACGCAAGTTAAAGTCAGACTGTGACTTGTCAAAGAATGAGTAGTTGCCCAGGCTGTTTGCATGCCAGATTTCAACTTTGGCACCTTCAACACGGTTGCCGTCAGTATCCGTCACTGTACCTTCAATGATTAAAGTCGGGATTTTGCCTTCTTCAGAACCATCATCCATACGCGCAAAGCTTACAGTTTCAGGTGCGCCAGCGACATAAAGTGGGCCTTCAATCGTACGTGGCGTACCGCCAGTAATACCTGCTTTAGCATCCGCTTCATCAGCACGTAAGTCTAGGTAGTGTTCCAGACCCAAACCTGCAGCCAATAAACCTAATTCGTTCGCTTGACCGGCATCAGTAAAGTATTCCAGACCTTTCCACAGTTCTGACTGGGAAATATCAAGATCTTCGATCGCTTGGAAAAGGTCACCCAATAAACGCACAACAACTTGTTGTGCACGCTCATCTACAGGGCCGGTTGCTGTATCAACGTTCATTTGCTTAACTAATGCATCAATTTCTTGGCGATTCATACTATTGCTCCTAAAGTATGTCTTTCATCTTTTAGTGGCGCACTTTTTTAGCTTTCATTGGCTGGCTAAATCTGGCTGGCCACAATCCTTGTTGAGGTACCCTCTGTTTTCGATTCGGAAGGGGAATCCGGTGACTCCCAATCCGCTCATTTAATCAACTGTCGTCATCTCGAACTGAAGATGGGTGACGGTTTAATGCCATCACTTCAATGTTCATATAAGGATAGAGAGGCAAGCCCTGTAACAGGTTGTGCAACTCTTCATTGCTTTCAACATCAAAAATACTGATGTTTGAGTACTGGCCCGTGATGCGCCAGATATGACGCCATTTGCCTTGACGCTGCAATTCCTGTGAATAAGCCTTTTCAACAGCCTTAATTTCGTTTGCCTGTTCAACTGGCAGATCACGTGGAATGTTTACATCCATACGTACGTGGAAAAGCATGGGTTTCTCCTAATTACTGACGACGCAAGTTGTCAATCTTGTTTTCATCCAACTCAATCCCCAGACCTGGTCCTTTCGGAATCTCAAGTTCAAAGTTTTGATAGTTGAGTGGGGTTTTCAAAATATCTTCAGTCAGCAGTAGAGGACCAAACAGCTCGGTACCAAATGCCAGACTTTCAAAAGTAGAGAACACATGTGCCGAAGCAATCGTGCCCACTGGGCCTTCAAGCATGGTGCCGCCATACAGGTCAATACCTGCAAGTTTGGCAATCTTGCCTACTTCACAGCCTTCAATCAGGCCACCCGATTGGGCAACTTTGACTGCAAACACAGAAGAACCGTTTTGTTTGGCAATCTCATAAGCTGAGTGCGGGCCCATTAACGATTCGTCTGCCATGATGGCAACATCAAAACGTCGGGTCAGGCGGCGCATGGCGTCCAGGTTATCAATTGCACATGGCTGTTCAATCAGATCAACACCGCCATCTTGCAATAACTGAATGCCTTTAATTGCTTCCAGTTCTGACCAGGCACGGTTCACATCGACACGGATCGAAACGTCTTTGCCTAAGGTTTTCTTAATTGCCAGAACATGTTCGACATCTTCTTCTACCGGACGCGAACCGATTTTGAGTTTGAAAATGTTGTGACGTTTTGCCGCAACCATTTTCTCTGCTTCTGCAATATCTTTTTCGGTATTGCCAGAAGCCAATACCCAAAGAACTGGAATACTGTCACGTAAGCGGCCACCGAGGACTTCGCTTAATGGCAAACCTAAACGTTGTGCCTGAATGTCTAAAAGTGCAGTCTGAATCGCACATTTAGCAAAACGGTTACCATTAATATTCTTTTTGATTGCTTGTAATGTCTGTGCAACATTTAAACCGGATAATGTTTTTAAAAGAGGCGCAAAATAAGTTTCAATATTAACTTTTACGCTTTCCGGGCTTTCATCACCATAACCTAAGCCACCAATAGTGGTGGCTTCACCCCAACCGATGTAACCATCTTCATTGGTGATTTTGACCAATACCAGGGTCTGGGTTTGCATCGTCGCCACTGCCATCTTGTGAGGGCGAATGGTTGGGATTTCTACCAGCAAGGTTTCAACTGACTTATACATAATACGGGTTCACATTCTTGCTTTAATGCTTTGACTTGATATACCTTAAAAGAATAATGTTGATTGGTCTAAGATCGATTTAGCATTTTTTTATACTTTAAAGGTATTCAGAGACATGGAACTCAGACATTTGCGTTACTTCGTTGCCGTCGTCGAAGAACAAAGTTTTACCAAAGCGGCAGAAAAACTGTTTATTGCTCAACCACCTTTGAGCCGACAGATCCAAAATCTAGAGCAAGAGCTCGATATTCAGCTATTTGAGCGTGGTAGCCGCCCGCTAAAAACCACTGAAGCCGGTCAATTTTTCTATCAGCATGCTGTTAAACTTTTGTCTAATGCTGAAGAAATAAAATCGATGACCAAGCGGATTGGCATCGCGGATCGCACTATTAGCATTGGTTTTGTCGGATCTTTATTATTCGGTTTACTATCGCGTATTGTGTTTCTATTTAAGCAGCAGCATCCTTATCTCAAAATCGAGATGATGGAAATGAATACCTATGAACAGATTCAGGCGCTGAAAGAAGGAAGAATTGATGTCGGTTTCGGCCGTTTAAGAATTTCGGATCCTGCGATAAAACGCGTGTTATTGCGTGAAGAACGCCTAGTGGTGGCAGCTCATTCAAGTCATGTACTGGGTCATCGTGAAAATATACATTTATCTGAACTGGTCGATCAGCATCTGTTCTTATATCCGAATACTGGAAAGGCAAATTTCTCTACCCAGGTTCGTGGCATATTTTCTGAGTATGGTCTTGAACCGAAAAATATCCGGATTGTCCGTGAGTTACAGCTGGCACTGGGCTTTGTCGCTGCCGGAGAAGGCGTCTGCATCGTACCGGAAAGCGCACAAAACATTAAATTAGCCCATCTCAACTTTGTACCTCTAGCAGATGCTTTTGCAGTGAGTCCTGTCTTTATGGCGATGCGCAATATGGATGAAAGCGAATACATTCGTTACCTGTTTGATGCTGTGTATCAAGTCTATGATCTTGAAGCGCTAAAATACGATCGATCGGTATTTTAATCGCTAAAAATCGTGTGAATGATATAGCACCAAAAACCGATGAGGACGTGATAAAAACAACCTGTTTTAGAAAACATAATGATTAGATCTCTTTCATAAATCAAAAAACGATCTTCTTTTTGGTTAATATTTGCACTCCGGATTTCTTGGCATTCGTGCATAATCTGCGGATGAAATACATCGATTCAAACA
>NZ_JBQGUZ010000029.1:0-28286 GCF_052078135.1 Acinetobacter lwoffii | reverse complement strand
CGGTTATATGCGGGCCAATTGGTTGTGCGGTAGATTTTGTGTGTAGGCTTCTTCATTTGAAAATTATATCGCTGAAAAAGCCTTTACAGATAGGTTTGTGCAACAAAGCCGTTCTTATTAAATTTCAATTAGTGAATTTCTTTCATCTTAACCTTAGAAAATATCAGTATATCAAATCTTTACTATCTAATTAAATCGTTAAAATATAGGGTTTAGATTTAAACCCATATAACTATGTCAAACAAACTTGAACGTCAGAAATTGACTCTCCCAGCAGGTCATGACAAGCTTCTGCTTCACTCCTGCTGTGCACCATGCTCGGGTGAAGTGATGGAAACCCTAATTGAATCAGGCATCGACTTTTCGATCTTTTTTTATAATCCCAATATTCACCCTGTCAAGGAATATGAAATCCGTAAGGAAGAAAATATTCGCTTTGCAGAAAAACATAATATTCCTTTTATTGACTGTGATTACGATACAGACAATTGGTTTGCACGTGCCAAAGGCATGGAAAATGAGCCAGAGAAAGGTATTCGCTGTACCATGTGTTTTGATATGCGCTTTGAACGGACTGCCCTTTATGCAGCTGAAAATGGCTTCAGCCTAATTAGTAGCTCATTGGGTATTTCTCGTTGGAAAGATATGAAGCAGATCAATGATTGTGGGCATCGTTCTGCTTCACATTATGAAGGTATCACCTATTGGGACTACAACTGGCGTAAAAATGGTGGTGCTGTTCGTATGCTTGAAATCAGCAAGAAGGAAGAATTCTACCAACAAGAATATTGTGGCTGTGTATACTCCTTACGTGATACCAACCGTTGGCGTATGAGCCAAGGTCGTGATCGCATCAAATTGGGCGTGAAATTTTATTCGAATGCCATGGATGATGAAAGCTAAGCTTCAGTCGCCAGATACCAATTTTTCCAGGAACTGGTTCCACGTACTTCAATGGGTACAGTTGGAATCAGTTTTTCTTTTAGAACGTCAGTCTGTCCCACGGCTTTGGCAAGTCGGGCTTTCACAGAATGAATGCATTCACGATCTCCAAACTCACAGCGATCCAATGTCGTACCACCACAAGGACCATTCGCCAATCCTTTGGGACAAGTTTCAGGGCAAATATATAAAGTATCTCCTAACCTACATTGACCACAACTTTCACAACCCACGACCCCTTGCTTAGAGATAAATTCAGTTTTTAACAATGCTTTTTCTGCAGGAGTATTTTCCCAGAGTGAGGCTTTAAAAATAAAATGCCCCACACCTTTGGCAATTTTGGACTCAAATAGAGCCTTGTGCATGAAATGCAATTGCTGATATTTAATAAGCTGGCTAGAGGATGGTTGGCGGGAATAATAAGCTAATTCTGGCACGAGTTCATTTTTAGTCTCCACTTGCCACAGTGCATTCCAGAGTGCTTCGAGTTCCTGTAAACCATAATGTCGATATTGTTCAATATATTTTTCTAAAAGCTTTTGCTCTTCAGGCTTATGGCATGCTGAAAGATGCACACCTGCAAAGCCCAAATACTTACACATCAATATTTGTATAGCACAACGTTTATAAGCATTCTCAGTTCGTCCATCCTGTTTTTCCTGAGCCAACACTCGTAACATGTGTGGTGTAATCACAATTCCTGCGACCTTATGTTTCACTATAAAATTGGCACGTGCCAAACTAAGTGGCATAACACAAGCAAGTATATTTTGCGGGTATTGATGACGATTTAAAAAAGCCTTGGCTTGTTTTAAAGCCTCCATATCGTAACCCAACTGGGTAACGATAAAGTCTGCTTCTGCTTTAATCTTTTTGTGAAGTTTTAAATATTGTGCATCACGTTCAGCTTCAGCATATTTAAAGGGATTAAAAGCTACACCAATATGAAATCCACCATAACACTTTGCGGCCATGACCGCATTTACAGACTCTAAATATCGGGTGCGATTCGTTCCATCTTGACCATTGGTATGCCCTTTTAACTTATCACCTGTAAGAAGCAGTAAATTTTTCTGTCCCGAAGCTTGAGTTGATTTTAAGAAGATCTCAAAATCAGTAATATCCCGACCTTTCCCTGAATAATGGATGATTTTTTCCACTGATGAAGGAAATGTCTTCGCACATTCAAGTGGTGCCAAATCACTATCGGCATGTACTCGATCTGCCAAAGTGATCGCACATGGAAATTCTGCTAAAGACATTGGTACAGCAATGCCCTTAGCAGAACTTAAATATTCCAACAAAATACAAAACTGATTGTGCTTAAAATGGGAAGCAAGCTGTGACATAAAATAAAGTTCAAATAAAAATGATTGAAGCAGGTCGCTATTATATTCGACCTAACAGAATCAGCCCGATTAATCTTAATCAGGCTGATATAGAAAATTTTAGTCAACAATTATGCAATGAATCTATTCACTACATTCAATCAGGCAACTTTCTCATGAGATTCTTGCTCTAATGTGAAATGAAATGCCTATTTTTCAAGAATATTTTGATACGGCTTAATGAAGTTCTCTTCTGTCCATTTACCTTACTTAAGATTCAATTGAACACGTTCAACACCGTCATAAACTTTACGAGTTAAGAGAAATCATCATTGTGAACAGACTATTTCTCTAAGTTGATTCATCACAACATGTAATTTATAGCCATAGAACCGGCCCATTGAGCTTTTACTACGAGATGCAATTTTAGATAATGATTTATGGCGGTGAATAGGTTTGTGCAACAAAGCTTATTCTAATTAAAACTTGGATTTCATAACCATTAATTTACAGTACAACTATCAATAAAATCGCCCCACCATTGCATCATTTCCATACGCTGATTAAAATATTCTGCATGATTATAACTTGCACGGGTTTTATTTTTATCAGTATGAGATAGCTGTGCTTCAATCCAATTTGATTGAAATAAACCGGATTCATTTAATATGGTACTAAATGTCGATCGTAACCCATGAGAAGTTAATTCATTTTTAGTATATTCCATTTTTCTGATAATCAAGTTCAGGGTATTAAAATGAATAGGTTTATTATTATTTCGGGGGCTAGAAAACACATATTTTTCGCCATGAGACCAAACGAGTGCTGATTTCACAACTTCAAGTGCTTGATCAGATAGTGGAACAAAAAAATCAGGGATATCATGACCTAAAATAACCTTTCTTCTATATTGTTTAATATGTAAGGCTGGTATTTTCCATATTTTTTTATCTAGATCGAAGTGATGTGGTTCACAAAGCAATAATTCTCCACCACGGACGCCTGTATATAATTTAAATAACAGGGCTTTTTTAATAATAGGATCTGTATTAACCTGCTTTAATCTAGCTAAAAAGCTAGATAGTTCATCTGAGTTTAAATACGGATAATTTTTTTTAATCTTATTATTGATTAATATTTTATGAAGACCATGGGCAATATTATATTCGCAATACCCCATCGCTACCGCATAATCATAAATCTGATTTAAATAACTATAGGCTTTCTTTACAGGTTCTTTTACATTTCTAGATTCTATATTTTTAATAATCTTAACTAGATCATATCTTTTAACTTCAATAAATGGCATTAGTCCAATATTTGGATAAACATCCTGATCTAAACATTTTTTTGCGAGCTGAATTACACCGCATCGTGGTTCATCTTCAAAGGAATTTTTAATTTTAAATTCTAACCACTCTTCACAAATATCCTGAAAAGTTTTGATGTATTTTTTATGCAGTGGTTTATTTTCATAATTATTAAATTTATATTCATCCCGGACTGATCTGGCCTCTTTCAAGGACATTACAGGATATTCACCCAACTTCATGCGAGGACGTTTATTTGTCCCTGCAAGTGAATAGCGGTAACTCCAAGATTTACGTCCGTTTGGTTCTACCTTCAAACTTAAGCCGTCATCATCTGCCAGAAAATAGATTTTTTCCTTTGGTTTAGCTTGACGTACCTTAATTTCAGTAAGACTCATGAATTTTTAACCTAACCACAAATGGCACTGCTCAATTCAATTATAGCAAATTTAAGCGATATTCATATGATGCGTATCATACGCATCACATATTTTTATAAGTAATTGTTAAATAAAATTTATATTTAGATTGGTTATTCCCTAGTAACCAATTAATTAACCATTGATTTTGCAAGTCTTAAATTGGCATTTGAAGTGCAACCCCATGTTATGACTATTCACATTTCTGCTCCATCATTCATGGTTACTTATTAGTTATGTTATTATGTCAGGAGCGATACAAGAATTAGGGTAACCTTATTATGGAAATAGCGAATACGAAATTACTAGCTGGCGCTTTGATAGCCCTAACTTTAACTATAGTTAGCCCTGTCGTACTTGCAAATGATAACAATGATATACGAAAGACTATTGTAGTTAAGTTTGCTAAAAAAGCTCACCCTGCAAATTATTACGGAAGGATAGATGGATACAAGTATGATTCCTACAAATTTTATGCTAAAAAAGGGCAAAAGTTAAAAGTGAAGTTGACTGGAGGAAATGTTGAAGCTTACTTATGGGGTAATCAATTAAAAGACTCCATCAATCTTGGAGAATATTCTCCAGAGCTTGATGATAAGGGTATTTATATTTTACCTGCTTCAGGTGAGTATGAAATTAGAGTATTACAACCTAGATCACAGGCAAGAAAAGATAAAAAACCTCAATACTGGATGAGTATTAACATTAAATAAAGACTTGCTAGATTTTTTTAAGCTTTTATACCAGGGTTCAAAAACTATTGCCAGTTAAACGGGGCGTGATTTTTACATATATGTTTTTATATTAATAAAAATGATATAGATATGTAATTCATAGAGATCGTTTCAATTTAGCAATCTCTAAATACATCTTGTAATTGGCATGTTGAATCCGTTCATTTGAGGGGTCGTATTGCTTCTGGACTTCATCTAAGAAAGGAGTTTCTTCACATAATTCAAAGTACCTTTCCATCGGTGTTTTACCTTTCAAAGCCGAATGTGGTCTCATCCAGTTATAGTAATGCTGCCATTCTGCCAGTTTGCTCTGAATTTCCTCTGAATCGATATCTACAGTAGCGTAGAACTCAGATTTATCAGTCTTTTGTGAGCGCTCTACCTTGCCATTCAGATGAGGTGAACCCGGTTTATTTGGCCTAAATTTGATTCCATACTGCATCATTTTTTCTGTACTTTTTCAGCAAAGAATGCTCGTCCACGATCGGTCTGTATTCGCTGTATGAGAAAAGGTATTTCTTCAATTACACAGTTAAAAAGTCGAGTGTATTCGCAGCTGTTCGGCGTTTATATATCCTTAAAACGCGATATCGTGTGCAGTCATCGATAGATGTGTACTGATATAGTCCAGGACCCAGTTTACAGGTATCCATTTGAATTCTATCGCCTGGTAATGGACGTTCATAACAAATGTAATCTACTTTACGACGGAATTTTTTAATCGGTTTGACTTAATGGGTGGATAGTACTTTATGGATAGTCGCCAAGGACAACGAGACTCCGTGCAGCTCATTAATTCGGTTTGCAAACGTCGAGCACCAAGATTTCTAGCTGAGCGCATTTCCAATATTAAAGCTTCTAGCTCAGCATTGATTTTAGTATTTGGCGATTTTAAGGGACATTTACTATGACTACTTAATCCATCAATACCTTGTTCAGAATATCGTTTCCACCACTTGCGTAAAGTTGGTCTAGAAATGCCACATCTCCGACAAACCAGGCCAGCATTATTGGTCTCTTCAAATAATTTAACCCATACGAGTCTTTGTTGAATTTCTCTGTTCATAGACACCCATTATATTGAAGTGATGTCTATGAATCACACAGATTATCATAAGGCTTTTGAAACTGTCGCACCTCATGTTTGAATTCACCCATTAACAGAGTGCGAATTAGTCCTTGATCATGTTTGACCACATTTCAAGGAATAGTGTCCAACTTTCGGTATGCAGATTATGGTGTGGGGTTCTCTTAAAGTTTAAACCTTATTATTTTACTTCAGTAATGCTGATTGGCTGGTCTTTTACAAATTCAACAGCCCCTTCACCACGTTTAAAGTGAATTGAAACTCCATTATTATTAGCTAAACGAATACCACTACCAGCAACTGTTTGCTTTAAACGATATACCATGCCTGAGTTATCAGTCATTAAAGCAGTTTCAAAGTTATCCGATGATTTCAGAAAAATTAATAAACCATTCGGACCAGAAAATTTAAGGACCTGCGTATCAGCTGAAGTATTGCTTGTAGCCTTATCTTGTAAAGTTTCAGTCTTTGGACTCGAAGTACACCCAGTCATTGCTAAAACTAACAAAGTTAAACTTAAAAAATATTTCATTTAACTACCTTTTTCATCTGTAAATCATAGGTGTATTTATACTAATTGTTATAATTTAACAATAAAACAAATATTACTTTTTTTTACATAAAAAAGCCATAAATCGCATTTTGAACCTTACCGGATTTATCGGAGATTTTTTTATTTAAGTTAGGCCACCTGACTTAACGGGTTAATCTTATCATAGTACATTGCTTCAAACTCAAAAGGCGATACATAACCCAGTGCACTGTGTACATGCTTTTTATTAAACCAATCTACCCAATTTAATGTCGCAAGTTGTACATCTGCTAAACTTTGCCAATCTGCTTTTAAATATTCAATCATCTCTGTTTTGTATAAGCCATTCACTGTTTCAGCCAAAGCATTATCGTATGAGTCCCCCGTTGTACCGATTGATGCTCGTAAATTTGCTGCTTCTAAACGATTGGTATAGCGAATGGAAAGGTATTGAACACCTCTATGGGAATGATGAATCACATTCCTTGGCATACCTCAATCGTGCAATGCTTGCTCCAGTGCATCGAGCACCATATCTGTATTCATACGTGTTGATACTTTCCATCCAACAATTGCTCGTGAGAACACATCAATAATAAAGGCGGTATAGACCCAGCCTGAATTTGTTTGAATATACGTAAAGTCACTCACCTGAGATACCGTCTTGGTAGTCAATCAATAATTGAACCGCTCTATCTCTGATTTCAGGGGTATATTTTACTTTTTTCATCGGAACACTACGCTTCGCTACGTCGTGCGAAGCAATGCTTCTCATCTCAGGAAAGTTGGTCTCCAACAAACCCGGTACGGTTCACAATGAGGTTCATGCACGTGTAGCAGTCCTTAACAGATTTACAGAATTAGGTCGACCACTTACCCAAGTTACGCCTTAAATTTGGCTCAATTAGGGGCGCTTTGCCTTTCAAATATTTGTGCAATAAAGCCGTTGGAAAGTAACCTTGAAACAAGTTATAAGCTTCTTTTTAATAAATTACTGAGTATTTGTATAAATATTCAACATCTGATTTTTTTTAAACCAGATATTGAATTAAAATAAAAACCAATAAACAAGAACAAACATCATTGGTATTTATATTTTAATTATGTTCATTTACAATAAAAATTACTAAGTCAATACATATTTAGTCTAAAATATCCATCAATCAAAAATGTGTGATAGCTTCGAACGTTAATCTTTGTATACTTGTAATTTTGAGTATTACTTCAATTCTCTAAGCTAATTCTTTACAAGTGTTCCTATCACCATAATTGTTATTCTTGTCTTCGCTATAAAGCGATCCAAACCTGCCCTCCATGGTCATAATCGCATGAACAAATTTTTAAAATACCTATTGGTATTCATCGTTCTGCTTATTATTGCAGCACTAATCTTTTTATTTAGACCTATCGCGTCTAAGAAAATTCAAAACACCAGCAATGAGCCTGTCGTTGACGCAGTCTTAGTTGGTGGTGGCATCATGAGTGCAACCCTAGGCACATATCTTAGTGAACTTGAGCCAAACTGGCAAATTCGTATGTATGAACGCCTAGACAACGTTGCCCAAGAAAGCTCAAACGGCTTCAACAATGCTGGCACAGGCCACTCTGGCTTTATGGAAATGAACTATACCTCTGAAAAAGATGGAAAAATGGACATTTCTAAAGCTGTGAACGTTGCGGAACAATTTGAAGTTGCAAAACAGTTCTGGTCTTATCAAGTCAAAGAAGGCGTTTTGGGTCAACCAAATAGCTTTATCAACCCTGTACCGCACATTGCCTTCGTTTGGGGCGATAACGTGAATTTCCTAGAAAAACGTTACGCTGCAATGGTTAAAAACCCAATGTTTTATGGCATGAAATTCTCTGAGAATCCTGCTGAAATTAAACAATGGGCACCATTGGTGATGAATGGCCGTGATGCTGCACAAAAAGTAGCTGCAACACGCATGGATGTAGGTTCGGATGTGAACTATGGTTCGATCACCACTCAATTGGTCGATCACCTTAAAAAACAATCTAATTTCCAGTTACAAACATCGACTGAAGTGACTGGCATTAGCCAAAACGATGATAAAACGTGGACTGTTGCATTTAAAAACCTCACTACAGGAAAAACAGATCATGTGAAAACGCGCTTTGTCTTTATTGGTGCAGGCGGTGCAGCGGTTAAACTTTTACAAATGACAGGCTTACCAGAAGCGAAGCAATATGCTGGCTTCCCTGTAGGTGGCGTGTTCTTAATGACCGACAACCCAAAAGTCACTGAAGGCCATACTGCAAAAGTTTATGGTCGTGCTGAATTAGGCGCACCGCCAATGTCTGTTCCACATATTGATACACGTTATATCGACGGTAAAAAATATGTGTTGTTTGGTCCATTTGCAACTTATTCAAACAAGTTCTTAAAACAAGGTTCTCAGCTTGATTTATTGAAATCAACCACTAAGAACAACGTTTTACCAATGACCGCTGTGGGTATGGAAAATCTTGATTTGGTGAAATACTTAGTTAGCCAAGTCATGATGACCGATGAAGACCGTTTTAATGAGTTGAAAAAATACTATCCTGATGCAAAACCAGAGGACTGGCGCATGAATCAAGGTGGTCAACGTGTTCAAATCATTAAGAAAGAACCAGGCAAACCTGCAAGCTTGCAATTTGGTACCGAGATTTTTGCATCACAAGATGGTGCTGTGACTGCCCTATTAGGTGCGTCTCCTGGTGCTTCAACTTCCCCTTATATTATGTTGAGCTTGCTTGAAAAAGCATTCCCTCAGCAAGTAGCAGGTAAATGGAATCCGAAATTACATGAAATTGTAAAATCGTACCAACAAGAACTCAGCACTAATCCTGTGCTTCTTGACCAAGTTCGCCAATACACCAGCACAACCCTTGGTTTGAAATATACACCTATGGCTAAAGCTGCAAATGACGAAACTATTGCGGTAGCAAAAGCACAGTAATCTGCTTTAAACCCTAAAAAGGATGGACTTTGCGCCATCCTTTTTTAATTCATATTTGAAACTATTCTGTGTATGTCGCTTTTCCATTCCGATGCTTTTTTGGCTTTTCATTCACGTGATTTTTCACTTCTGAGTGTCAATCAGTTGTGCTTAATTCTAACCATCATGATTCAAGAAGTCGTCATTGCTTATAGTATCTATCAACTCACTCAAAATCCACTCAGCCTTGGCATGATTGCCTTAATTGAGTTACTCCCCTTTATTTGCCTCTCCCTGATCAGTGGCGACTGGGCTGATCGCTATAACCGACAAAAAATTGTGCAGTGGAGTTTTAGCTGTAGCACTTTAATTCCATTATTATTTATTGTTCTTTTTTCTCAGTACCAACAACAGCACATTCAACAAAATACACTTTTATGCGGCATTTATAGCCTCATCTTTTGCTTAGGCATACTTAGAGGCATCTACAGCCCATCATTTAATTCATTACGCCCTTTTCTAACCCCCGAGTCAGCCTATAGCAATGCAGCCACATGGACCGCGCTCATTTGGCAAATAGGCGGCATTTTAGCGCCTTTATGCGCAGGACTTTTACTCGGCCAACTTGGGCTTGAAAAAACCCTCTTTATTGTTTTTTTCTTGTGTTGCGTGGGTAGCATCTGCTTATTCGGATTAAGTCCTCGTCAATTCCCTAGCCCCCATAAACAGCATTTAAGCAAAAGTTTGAAAGAAGCCTATTTGTTTATTTTTAAACATCCACTAATGTTTTGGAGTATGTTGCTGGATCTCAGCGCCATGCTTTTTTGTAGTGTCATTATCTTACTGCCTATTTTTGCACACGATATCCTGCATCTTGGTGTTGAAGGCTTAGGTATACTCAGAGCTGCACCAGCTATTGGCGCCTGTATCATGATGTTGATGTTGACCTGTTATTCTCCGATGCAAAATGCATGGAGAAATATGCTCTATAGTAGTTTTGCAATTGCTTTGTGTACTTTAGCCTTTGCACTATCCTCCCATGTTTGGCTCTCAGTCTTCTTCCTTGTTTTAATCGGTGCCTTTGATAGCATCAGCATGGTCATTCGACAAACTTTATTACAGCAACTCCCCCCAAAAGCACTATTAGGGCGTGTAGCGGCTTTAAATGGCATATTAGTCACTTCAGGCAATCAGCTCGGTGCCCTACACATGAGCCTGATGACGCGCTATTTTTCTGTGGTGCCAGCAGTACTTATTGGAGGGACGCTGTGTTTAATAATCTGTGGTCTAAGCTTTACTCGTACGCGACATTTATTCAAGCCATCTCCAACACTAAAAAAACATGCCACAGTGGCAAAAAGTGAATAGCATGTTAAGCTTCAAATCTTCTTTTAATATGATGTGAGTTTTCAATAGAGCAAATTATGAAACAGATTTTCCCCTTTTCACATATTCTCTATACCAAACTCTATTCTTTCGTACTATCAGTGTTGTTGGCTTATTGCCTATTCAATGCAATTTATACGTTCATTATTGGTGGAACTGGTTTTTATTTATTTGCAACTTTTATTTTAGCTTTTCAATGTAATTTCGCGTTACGCACTTCTCTCCATGACCGTATTTACACCAGTTTAGGGATAGTTTTGCTTATTATTGGGTTATTGTATACACATGGAATTCACTTTCTAAACCATTTAAAAACAATTGTATTGGTTCCTGCTTTAATTTTAACTGCCTTTGGAATAGATAATTTATATAGAAAGCCAAATAGACTTAGTTGTCTTAAAGTTGGACTGATCCTCGGCCTATTGCTATTAGCTTATATTCAATATTATGATTTAGTAGAACTGCAAAATTATTATGACTCTTTACATAATGATGAGACTTGGCAGCAATTTGGCGCATTATAACAGCTAGCACAAAAAAATTTGGTGGGTGAAAAATTTACAATCCTAATTCTGATTTATCATGTTATTACATAGGAAAACTGCCTTTAAAAGACGGGTCTTGCTAGTCTAGAATTGCAGACGAAAGGGAATAAAATGCCTGTATATCCGATTCTAGAAATTGATCATTTTCAGCATCATAAACAAAAGATTTTTCTTCTAATAAGTATTGGCCATCTTGCTCACTAAGAAAATTTTAAAGTTATTTGCTTGATCAGGGAAAATTTGTTCTCCGTCAAAAAAAGATCATAACAATCTCGAACGGCTTTGTTGCGCAAAGCTGTTCTTAAGGACTTTTTCAGCAATATAATTTTCAAATGAAGAAGCATACACATAAAATTTACCGCACAACCAATTGGTTCGCATATAACCGAGCACGCATTCATCGCGGAAATATTGCCATTTGGTTTGATCCAGCTACGCAATGGTATGCCCCATCAAAAGGCAAACAAGGGCGAAATCAAACCTACTCCGACGCAGCCATCCAATGCTGCTTAATGATTAAATCCTTATTCCGTCTGTCTTTACGTATGGTCACTGGCTTTATGCAAAGTCTGATTAAACTTTGCGGCTGAGCAGCCCCGAATATCAGTGATATTCGTACAGTACGCTTTGTAGAAGACAAAAGCATATTGATATTGCAATCTTGGAGAATATTCTCCAGAGCTTGATAATAATGGTATTTATATTTTACCTGCTTCAGGTGAGTATGAAATTAGAGTATTACAACCTAGATCACAGGCAAGAAAAGATAAAAAACCTCAATACTGGATGAGTATTAACATTAAATAAAAGACCTCTTGCGAAAGTATCGTTTTACCTAATTTTTGAATTGGCTAAAACCTTATTAAATGTAGCTTTATGCTATTTAAATTTTGACTAACGCAAGAAGTCTAAAGACTTGCTAGATTCTTTTAAGCTTTTATACAAGGGTTCAAAAACTATTGCCAGTTAAGCGGGGCGTGATTTTTACGCAGATGTGTTTATGTTAGTAAAATGATATAGATTACTTGTTTAATACCCCGAGGAATAATTTAATCTTGCTGTGCGTTTGTCACTTTTCTTTCAAAAGTTGATTATATCTTTCAACGTAACCGTCGTGATATTCAAGCCCTTTTGATAGGAATTTGTAGTGAAAGAATAGGCGAAACTTATCTTAAATAATGGTAATTCCTTATCTTTAAAATAGAGAACGCCCGATGAAATTCATTAGGCGTTTACTTTAAATAAGTGTCAGCTTATTTTATAACCAGATGTACTTGTCAATCATGATTCTTTTTCTCAATTGCCTTAAAAAAACAATCTTGCTATTTTTGACTTTTCACACCATTTTGTTCAATTTGTACTGCGGCTTGCCAGCTAGGTAGTTGGCTTAAACCTGCTACGTAACGTTGGATATGGGGATAATTTTCACCTTGTCCCATATGATAAACTAAAGCATGTAGTCCAAAGCCCATCATGAAGTCAGCACCGGTTAAACGGTCTGCCACTAGAAATTCTTTATCTTTTAAATATTCATTTAAATGGCCAAATACTTTATCGAACTCAACTTGAGTATAATTTTCTAGAAATACCAACTTCGTGCCCTGCTTGGTTTCTATCGTATTAAACGTTTTTAACAAAAATGGCAGCATGGCAGAGCTTTCTGAGAAATGAATCCACTGTAGATAATCGACATAGGTAGATTCATCCATATCTGGTGCTAAATGCGGTGCAAGTTTCTGAATTAATAACTCAACGATTGCGCCTGACTCTGCAATAACTTTGCCATCCCATTCCAATACTGGAGATTTCCCTAAAGGGTGAATGGTTTTTAAAGAGTCAGGGGCCAAATGCGTGCTTGAGTCACGATAATAGCGTTTCAGCTCATAGGGCTGCTTGATTTCTTCAAGTAACCACAAAATACGAAAAGAACGTGATTGATCTAAATGATGTAGTGTGATCATGATAATTCCTATTTTTTTAAATTTTTACAACCACTTTGCCAAAGTTTTCGCCTTTCAACATACCATTGAAAGCATTGATCGTGTTATCTAAACCTTGCACCATATGCTCTTTATATTTGATTTTTCCGTCTTTCAACCATTCAGACATTTGCTGATAGAATTCCGGATACTGACTGCCATAATCATCAAAAATAATAAAGCCTTGCATGCGAATACGCTTTTTTAAAAGGGTGGAAATAAAGCCCGGTAAACGGTCTGGCCCTTGTGCTTGCTCGGTAGCGTTATACTGGGAAACCACACCACACACCGGTACACGTGCCGCAGAGTTAAGCAATGGCCATACCGCATCAAACACTTTACCCCCGACATTCTCATAATAAATATCAATACCGTTGGGAGCTGCTTGTTGTAATTGTTCTGCAAAATTTTCATCATGATGATTGATACAAGCATCGAAGCCGAGTTCTTCTACTGCATAACGGCATTTTTCAGGCCCACCTGCGACGCCAACCACGCGACAACCTTTAAGTTTGCCAATTTGTCCAACCGTAGCACCAACAGGTCCCGTTGCAGCTGCAACGACTAATGTTTCACCGGCTTTAGGCTGACCAATGTCCAACAACCCCATATAAGCAGTAAATCCTGGCATTCCCAAAATACCCAATGCCCAAGATGGATGTTCAGGTTGCATACCTAAGCTTTGACAGGCAGACCCATTAGAAATTGCGTAGCCCTGCCAGCCATTTCCGGAAAGAACCCACTCGCCTTCTTTGAATTTTGGGTTTTTAGAGGCCACCACTTGACTGACTGTTCCACCGACCATCACTTCGCCAATTTCAACCGGTGCTGCATATGAAGGAGCATCGCTCATGCGACCACGCATATAAGGATCGAGTGACAAGTAAATGGTTTTTAACAATATCTCGCCTTGTTTAAGTTCATTGAGCTCAACTTGTTCAATACGAAAATCGCTGTGTTTTGGCTCACCCACTGGCCGTTTAGCTAAAACGATGCGTTGATTAATAACTGTTTTCACACATATAACTCCATGTTTTATTTAAAAGTATTTTTCTTCACAATCAAAAACTGTGATTAAAATTTCTTTACATCCATTGTAGATGAGTTATAATAAAAAACAATACGACTGGTCTATTTTTTACAATAGAGTAAATAATTAATATGAAGCCTACTCCTATTAAAAAGTCTGAAGCGAAGCGCTTACACATTCTTAACACCAGTTCAGACCTGATTTTGCATAAAGGTTTTACTGGCGTAGGATTACAGGAAATTTTACAGAGCTGTGAAATCCCTAAAGGCTCGTTTTATCATTATTTCCAATCTAAGGAAGCTTTCGGATGTGAATTGGTACAGCATTATGTAGACAATTACCAAGTCCGTTTAAATGATGTATGGCGTTGTGATAAATCCCCTTATCAAAAGCTGATTGAGTATTTTAATTTATGGATAGAAGATCCTGAAACACAGTGTGGTTGGGCGGATAGCTGTTTAATTGTGAAACTTGCCGCAGAAGTTGCCGATCTATCTGAAGATATGCGCTCGATTATGTCCGCTGGCGTTGATGATGTAATCCAACGTATTGCTGGTTTAATTGATTTGGGAAAACAGGATCAGTCTATCCAAGCAGATACCGAGGCCTCTACTTTGGCACAAGTACTTTACCAAATGTGGTTAGGTGCAGCATTACTGAGTAAGTTGCAAAAAGATAAAACACCATTACATCAAGCTCTGAGAGCAACTAAATTTCTATTAAAAAGTGAAGATTCATAAAAATTAAATATCAACTACATAATTAATAATTCATGATAGCAGTCCAATGATTACCTATTATTGTGTTGCTATTAGATCAATTTACAATCCATGAGTATAGCGCACAATGAATTCTCCTTCTAAAGGCCTCATGACTCGTATTTTAGTTGGTTATTTAGGCTTATATCCCACACTATTACTGGTACTCACTTTATTAAAGCCAATTACTGAGCATCAAAGTTTCCCGATGATGGTGTTGATTGAAGTCATAGTATTAGTGCCAGTAACGCAACTAATTTCTTTCCCACTGGCAGGTTGGCTCATTACACAGCTAAAAAATTTTAAGAATTTGTTTTAAGAAGAAGTTATGCTGGCAACAGCAATCCTAAGTTCTTATTTTGCCAACCACAAAGGTTGGCAAAATAACTCACTTAGTCGAGATTAATCTGCGTAAGCTGGATAATCAATATAGCCTTTTTCCGTCCCACCATACATAGTACTTGCATCTACTGCATTCAATGGCCAACCATTGGCGATGCGATCGGGTAAATCTGGATTCGCAATAAATGGGCGTCCAAATGCAATTAAATCGGCCAGCCCTGCCTCTAAAATTCGAGTCCCTCTTTCTGCCGTATATCGACCTGCATAAATAATCCGACCACTGAAAGTGTCTCTGACATCTTTACGAAAATCATGAGGAAGTTCTGGTGCATTATCCCAATCAGCTTCTGCAATAGATAAATAGGCAATCCCAACTTCTTCAAGTATCTTTATGGCCTCAATATAGGTCACATGTGGATCATCTTCAACTAACCCCATGTAAACACGATCTTCCTCTGTACTTTCAAATAGCGGGGCAAAACGCACTCCTAAGCGATCTGCACCAACCACCTCAGCAACTGCCTCTACTACTTCACGTAAAAAACGCAAACGATTGTTTAATGATCCACCATATTCATCTTCACGGTGGTTACTATGTGCAGAGATAAATTGATTTACCAAATAACCATTTGCACAATGAATTTCAACCCCATCAAAACCAGCAGCCAAGGCATTGCGTGCAGCTTGAGCATAGAGTTGCACTAATTCTTTAACTTCTGCATTGCTTAAAGCACGTGGCATTGAAGGATCAGCCAAGGCACCTGCATTGGGCCCGGTCTCAATAAAGACTTTAACATTACTATCAGCCTTAATAGCCGAAGGCGCGACCGGTGATGCATGATCGGGTTGCAAAGATGTATGTGAAACACGCCCAACATGCCAAAGTTGTGCAAAAATAATGCCTCCTTTAGCATGCACTGCTTCCGTCACTTTACGCCATCCAGCAATCTGTTCAGGGCTGTAAATACCGGGAGTCCAAGCATAGCCTTGACCACGTGGCTCGATTTGCGTACCTTCGGTGACCATAAATCCTGCCCCGGCACGCTGTTGATAATAGGTTGCCATCAGTTCATTTGGAATATTCCCTGGCTGAGTACTACGCGACCGCGTTAATGGTGGCAATACAATACGGTTTTGCAAAGCATAAGAGCCTAAGCTTAAATTTTGAAAAAGTTTACTGTCTTTCATTTCACTGTATCCAAGTCGTCATGACTTAATTGATCTAAATTAAATACCCATCCTTCCTGTATATAGAAAAATAAATAAAGGAAAGCTATTCACTCAGGCCCTTCACCATTAAGTGAGGATTATTTTGCTTATTGCGCCAGTTGCTCAGAGTCAGAAGTTTATTCACTGGTAAGCACCACAACAGACACTAGCTACTCTTTATTTCAACAATTGAAGTAATGCTGAGGCAGTTGCAGCAGAAGATGCTGGATTTTGTCCAGTAACCAGCAAGCCATCTACTTGAACATGTACTTGCCAATCATCCACTTTAGAATAATGACCACCGTTTTGTTTAAGCATGTCTTCGACTAAAAATGGTACAATTTCAGTCAAACCTACAGCGGCCTCTTCAGTATTGGTGAAACCAGTCACTAATTTACCGCTAACTAAAGGCGCTCCATTACTCGCTTTCACATGACGAAGAACACCCGGGGCATGACACACTGCTGCAACAGGTTTGCCAGACTGAATCGCCTGTTCAATCAGAGAAATTGAAATCGGATCTTCTGCTAAATCCCACAATGGGCCATGCCCGCCTGGATAAAACACTGCATCATAATCAGCTACAGAAATTTCGCTAAGTTTATGCGTCTGTGTTAATGCTTGCATTGCAGTTGGATCTGCTTCAAAACGATGAGTGGTTTCAGTTTGAGCATCGGCTAAATTACTTTTCGGATCTAGTGGTGGCTGCCCACCTTGAGGCGACGCCAGCGTAACTTCAGCACCAGAGTCAATAAAGGTGTAATACGGTGCAGCAAGTTCTTCTAGCCAGAAACCTGTTTTCTTACCAGTATTGCCAAGTTGATCATGTGAGGTTAAAACGAATAAAATTTTCATGTTATTTCTTCGATAATTTTCATGATTGAGGAGCATTGTTACAGGGTCAGAGCATGCCAGATACGCGCATTTAGCTTAGATGCTCATCTCGAGAATTTGGCGACTGATCTCTAATGAAACATTTTTATGTTCGCCTAGCTGTGTAAGATTATGTGATTTAAGTTGCGTAATGATGATCTCAATATCTGTCTCCCCCAGTCCATAATCGCTAAGACGAGTCGGCAATCCAAGTTGCTCAAAGAAGGCTCGAGTACGAGCAATAGCAGTATCAATACGTTGTTCTTCATCACCTTCGATAATCTGCCAGACACGAGCTGCATACTGTAGTAATTTTTCTCGCTTCTCTTGACGACGCACTTGTAGATTGGACGGCAACACAATGGCCAAGGTACGAGCATGATCAATACCATATAAAGCCGTGAGCTCATGTCCAATCAAATGGGTTGACCAATCTTGTGGTACACCAGCTCCAATTAGCCCATTCAGTGCCATGCTAGCAGCCCACATCAAATTCGCACGCGTGTCATAATCTGCTGAATCTTCCAAGATTTTCGGTCCAATCTCAATCAGAGTTTGCAATAGACCTTCGGCAAAACGATCTTGTACTTGTGCATTGACAGGGTAAGTTAAGTACTGTTCCATGACATGAACAAATGCATCGACCACGCCATTTGCTAATTGGCGCGTCGGCAAGCTAAAAGTTTTATTCGGATCCAGTACGGAAAATTGCGGAAAAACATAGGGGCTGCTAAATGACAATTTGGCTTGGGTCGATTTTCTGGTGACTACCCCACCGCTATTCATTTCTGAACCAGTTGCCGGAAGGGTGAGTACACTCGCAAAAGGCAAAGCTTGAGTAATTTTAGTACCATGGGTTTCTAAAATCTCCCATGTATCCCCTGTATAATTGACTGCTGCTGCAATAAATTTAGTACCATCAATTACCGATCCACCACCGACAGCCATCAAGAAATCAATCTTTTGTTCACGAATCAGCTCTACAGCTTTCATGAGGGTTTCATAACTCGGATTCGGCTCAATTCCGCCAAATTCATGAATTTCTCTTGCACCTAATGCTTCACGCACCTCAGCTAAAGTACCATTCTTACGTGCACTTTCACCACCAAACAACATTAATACTTTTGCTTCTGTAGGCACATAGTCATTGATTTTAGCTATTGTATCGCCACCAAAAATAATGCGGGTCGGATTATAAAAGTTAAAATTCAGCATATTTTTATCCTAGGATGATCAGCTAATTGATTTGAAAAACCACCGTTATTCATCAAATAAACTTTAAAAAATTGGACAACACTGCGGCTTTTGACTGCACCATGTGCTAACTATACATAAAAATAGACCAGTCGTCTATTTTTATAAAAAAATTATTTCATCTTGCGACTTGAGTGATGGTTAAACACATTCAGGCTTGTTCTATACCACTTTTATTATTGATGTATTTTCACGAGCGATTGTTGGATGGAAAGTATCAACATGTATGACTATTGACATGGTCGTGAACGCATTGGCTAAAACAGTGAATGGCTCATACAAAATAGCAATGATTGAATATTTTAAAAGCAGATTGGCAGGGTTTAGCAGATGTACAAATGCGACAGTAAATTAGATAGATTGGTTCAATATAAAGCATGTAAATAGTTGCATTCGTATATTTACCCTGCCCTGTTTTGGATATTGACCCATTTAAATGATGGGATTAAGCCAATAAATAAAGTAGCCCAACTTGAATAAAAAGCCTCTGACAAACCTCAAAGCGTTAAAGTGCTGCCTTTCATTCAAAATTTCAGGCAGCACCCTCATACATTTAAGCGTCGGTTTAAGCTGGTAGTTTACTCGCCAAAACATCTACTTTTTCAATAGACGGTGGCTCTGAAAATAGCTCTTCGGCCTGAGCCATCAACGCAGCTGCAACCTTGCCAGATAAATGCGCTTGGCGACCCGCCTCATCAGGAAATGCATCAAAAATACCAAATGTTGTAGGTCCAAGACGTAAGCCAAACCACGCAACTGTCGCAGGTTCTTCCATTACAATAGGTAAACCGGCTTTAAGGAAAGCTTCCACTTCGTCTTCTTTACCCGGTTTAGCTTCAAGACGGACATATAAAGCTGTTTTAAGCATGACTAAAACTCCACAATTGATTAAAATTCAAACTGATTCTGTCATTGCTAATGTATGCATGTCAGAAAGTTTTGTTGTATAAAAGTTAAAAAACATCCCATAGCTGAGCCAAAATTTAGGTTTTTATTTCGACATAATGCTATGAATTTATTCAAGTTAATATCAATAACATTTGAATCAAAAAATTAAGATATGAGATGATTAAATTCAATCTTAGTTATATAAGGATCAATTGACTCTACCTTAGATTTATAACCTGACCTCTTCATCTGGAAATTATATTGCTCAAGAAGCACTCAAGAACAACATTGTACATCCTCATATCTATGAAAGTTATTTAGCTAGGAATTTGCTGTGGAACTCTATATGTTTCTCTATAAAGCTCGCAATGAAGTAATAGCTATGGTCATACCCTTCTCTTAGGTTAAGTGTAAGAGGATATTCTTGTTCCAAACAAATATCACTAAGAAGCTTAGGCCTTAACTGTTCTTCAAGAAAATCATCAGCTGTTCCCTGATCGACTAAAATAGGTAAATGAACTTCAGCGTTTTTGATTAATTCAATCGCATCATAGCTTTTCCATAAAGTTTCGGTTTCACCTAGATAGTGTGTAAAAGCCTTTTTCCCCCAAGGTACTTGGCTAGGTGCAACAATTGGTGCAAAAGCAGAAATACTTTTATACAGCTCAGGATTTTTTAACCCAATTACTAATGCACCATGACCACCCATGCTATGACCCATAATACTTTGGACTTGATTGGTCGGAAAATTTAGGTCAATCAGATTTCTGAGCTCTTCCACAATATAATCATACATTTTGAAATGCTGCGACCAGGGTGCTTGTGTTGCATTCACATAGAATCCTGCGCCTTGGCCTAAATCATAATCTGCATGATCTGGTACATCCTCTCCACGTGGGCTGGTATCTGTTGCAACAATAATGACTTTATGTTCAGCCGCATACTTTTGTGCTCCGGCTTTAGTAATAAAGTTCTGTTCGTTGCAAGTCAGCCCTGATAACCAATATAAAACTGGCAACCGCTCATCTTTGTCATGAGGTGGCAGATATATTGAGAATTTCATTGAACAGTTTAATGCTGTTGACTGATGGCGATACACTTCTTGCGATCCACCAAAAGAAGCATGTTTCTCAATTATTTCCATAATCAATTACCTATGTTGAGCAAGACTTCATGAGAAATCGAGTAAACAAAGAGTCTGACATTCTCCACAGAGAATAGTGATTAAGATTTAAAATGTAGGCAGGTTTGTTGAACCTATACACGATGCCTACACAGATAGATCGGCTTTACAGATAATGTGCCGTTTTAGAGGATTCCATGAATGTCATTCATGATTCACATGCATGGAAAACTATAAGGTCTGACGGAATTATTCGTAATAAATTACAGTACGAATTGACTTACCTTCATGCATTAGATCAAAGGCTTCATTGATCTGATCCAAGCCCATCGTATGTGTCACAAATGGTTCTAATTGAATTTTACCTTTCATGGCATCTTCAACCATTCCTGGAAGTTGCGTACGACCTTTTACGCCACCAAAGGCAGAACCTAGCCATTTACGACCAGTAACCAGTTGGAATGGACGGGTAGAGATTTCCTGACCTGCGCCAGCTACACCAATAATTACGGATTGTCCCCAGCCACGGTGTGCACTTTCAAGAGCTGCACGCATCACATTCACGTTACCAATACATTCAAATGAATGATCTACACCCCAGCCAGTCATTTCGACAATGACTTGCTGGATTGGTTTATCGTAATCTTTAGGGTTCAAGAAGTCCGTTGCACCAAACTCTTTTGCCAGCGCAAATTTATCTGGATTCATGTCAACCACAATAATACGTCCTGCTTTAGCTTGACGTGCGGCTTGTACGACTGCCAAACCAATACCACCTAAACCAAAGACCGCAACACTATCACCTTCTTGTACTTTAGCCGTGTTGTGTACTGCACCGATACCCGTTGTGACACCACAACCCAGTAAGCAGACATGTTCGTGATTGGCTTCAGGATTGATTTTAGCCAATGATACTTCTGCCACTACAGTGTATTCACTGAACGTTGAGCAGCCCATATAGTGGTAAATCGGTTGACCATTGTAGGAAAAACGAGTGGTACCATCTGGCATTACGCCTCTACCTTGAGTTTCGCGAACAGAAATACACAAGTTCGATTTTCCAGATTTACAGAATACGCACTCGCCACATTCAGCAGTGTAAAGTGGAATAACATGATCACCTGGTTTGACGCTAGTCACGCCTTCACCAACCTCAACTACAACACCAGCACCTTCATGCCCGAGAATAGCGGGAAAAACACCTTCAGGATCATCGCCAGATAAAGTAAATGCGTCTGTATGACACACACCGGTATGGGAGATCTTAATTAATACTTCACCTTTCTTCGGTGGTGCAACATCAACTTCAACAATTTGAAGAGGTTGACCAGGACCAAACGCAACGGCAGCACGTGACTTCATGGAATAATTCCTTATACAGATCTACTTTAAATATGATTTTAGAATCTTGGCGATTTCAGCCAATTCTTCTTTTCGTTGTTGTTCTGTGGTTTCACCTGATACTAATGTGTCCTTTAAATGAACCTCCAACATTTCATTCATTAAACCATTAATAGCACCACGCACAGAGCATATTTGTTGCAGAATTGCACCACATTCCACATTATCTTCTAACGCTTTTTCAATCGCTTGCGTCTGACCTTTGATCTTTCTGACGCGTAGAAGAATCTTTTTTTTGTCGTCAACCTGATTAGGCATCAGACCTCCTTATTTGCTAGCATTTATACTATAGTACCCCATAGTATAAAAAAAGCAATATTTTTTATAAATCGAAAATTAAAAAGATCTTTAGCGAAAATTTTCTATCCCTGTTTTTAGTTTTTTTAAATTAACATCATAGAGCTTATGCGAAAGTCACAAAAAAAATGGGACTTTTAGCTCCCATTTTTTATTTTGTCTCATGTTCTTTGTAATGCTGTGACCTTTTAGAATTATGTTTCAAATTTTAGCTACTTTGTAGATATTTTGAACGTTTCAAGCCTTGAAAATACTACCGACAGTTTAGATTAAACTGCCTTTACAGACTGTACTAGAATATTTTTAGTGAGCGGATGATATTTATTATTCATTATTTAGGAATTATTAAATCCTATAAATATCATTTATTGGATTAATTTACTTTGGTACTGTGCACATCATCCCCCAGTTAAAAATAAGGAACAATTATGAATAAGATGATGAATGCTCTTATCTTAGAAAATTTTGGTGATCATGAATTTACACGTGTAGAACTCCCTATACCTCACCCTGAGGCTGGGCAAGTTCTGGTACGTATTCATGCTAGTGGTGTAAACCCTATTGATTATAAAATTCGTCTTGGTGAAGCACCATATGCTATGCCAGAGCTTCCTGCCGTGTTGGGAACAGATATGGCTGGGGTTGTAACTGCTGTTGGTGAAGGTGTCACCGACTTCAACGTCGGGGATGAAGTTTACGGTCTGATTGGTGGCGTTCGTGGTCTTCAAGGATCTTTAGCAGAATATGTTGTCGTAGATGCTGATCTGATCGCATTAAAGCCACGGAATATCTCTATGCGCGAGGCAGCAGTACTACCATTGACGTTCCTCACCGCTTGGGAAGGTTTAGTGGATAACGCGAAGGTCCAACCAGGGCAAACTGTACTGGTTCAGGGTGGTGCTGGTGGCGTTGGTTATATGGTTGTTCAGCTTGCAAAATCACTTGATGCAAATGTTTGGGCGACTGGTCGTACAGCTGATCAATCACTGATTTCAGAACTCGGTGCAACACCTCTCGATTACACAACAGCATCTTCCGATGACATTATTGCTGCAAGCCCTGAGGGTCAAGGTTTTAACATTGTTTACGACACTGTGGGTGGTCCAGTACTCGAAGCTTCACTTTCCATGACAACTCACTATGGCCACATTACCAGCTGTGCTGCATTTGGTAATCATAATTTAGCGAGTTCATCTCTACGGTGTGCCACAGTGTCTGGCGTATTCGTCCTAATGCCGATGTTAACAGGCAATCGCCGTGCTCATCATGGTGATATCCTTAAGATCGCGACTCGTCTTGTTGAGGAAGGTAAACTGCGTCCTATTGTTGATCCTCGTCATTTTACTCTAGACCAAGCGATTGAGGCTCATGATGCTGTTCAAGATCGCTCTGCCAATATTAAGGTCGTGATTGATGTCATTTAACGCACTTCAGGCCAAGACTTGGCGCTTCAATAGTATTGGAGATACAGACGTTCTGACATTAGAAACACTTCCTGTTGCTTTACCAGCCGCAGGAGAAGTTCTAATCCAGATGAAAACGATCGGACTCAACCGGGCTGATGTAATGTTTCGGCGTGGTACTTATATTCAAAAGGCAGTATTTCCTTCTCGTCTGGGATATGAGGGAGCAGGCATAGTTCTTGCGATAGGTGAAGGTGTACGCCAATTTTCTCCAGGAGATGCAGTATCGATTCTTCCGACTGACAATCTAGCCAAATATGGGACATATGCGGACAAGCTCCTGATTCCAGAAACTTTTTTAGTTCACAAACCCGATAGTTTAAGCTGGGAAGAAGCTTCTTCAATCTGGATGCAGTATTTGACGGCTTGGGGTGGTGTAATCCATGCTGGTGGAGTTTCGAAAGGAAAAACGATCTTGATCACAGCAGCTTCAAGTAGCGTAGGACTAGCTGCGATACAGATAGCTGAAGCAGCGGGAGCTAAGGTCATTGCAAGTACACAGACGATAGAGAAAAAGCAACGTTTACTGGATCTCGGTGTTAAAAATGTTATAGCCACTGAAGATGAACCAGATTTGTATGAGGCGCTTGTATTACGTTTAGGTGGAGAACATCTTGATGTCGCCTTCGATGCTGTAGGAGGGCCTCATATTGAACAGATTGCAAAAGCGATGTCTGTAGGAGGAACGATGGTTATGCATGGTGCACTTAGCCCTGAGATCACACCATTTCCGCTTAAAGTTGCATTACGCAAGAGCTTAACCATGCGAGGTTTTTTGTTCCTTGAGGTTCTGCATGACCCTGTTCTAAGGGAGCAAGCCAGACGATTTATTCTTAGCAGTATAGGTGCAGGATATCTTCGTCCAGTGATCGACCGTTGCTTTAACTTTGAGGACATGCATGACGCTCAGCGCTATCTTGAATCAAATCAGCAAATAGGAAAAATTGTAGTTACTCTAGATACGTGATGGTCTTATCTGATTCAGGTTTCTATACGGCCCAGCACTTCCGCTAAGTAATCAAACAATGCTCGGATTCGCAAAGGTGTCGGGCCCCGCTGTGGACGATATAAATACAGGCGCCAAACGGGAGAGGTTTCCTCATGAAGTATCTGAATGAGCTTACCACTCCTAAGCCACGGCAAAACTAGAAATCCAGGCATGTGTCCGAATCCGACTCCAGCGAGAATAGCTTGAAATTCAGCTTCAAGATCATCTGTAATAAAACGGGGATTTGATGGCGTAAAGCTTCGACTTTCGGTGAATGTCCATGGCCAGTAACGCCCTGTTTTATGATCGACTAGTGCTGTTAGAGGGTATTTATCAAGATCAATAATTTTTTTAGGCATTCCAACCTTATCAATTAACTCTGGCGTACCCACAGAATAAAAGTTCACTTTAGCCAATTCCCTTGCCACATATCGATTGTCCGGCAAAAATCCAAATCTGATCCCGATATCTATCCGCTCATCGATCACATCCGAGTGTGAATCTGTTAGCACACAATCCACGACAATATCTGGATAACGTGTGGCAAATTCTGCTAGTGCGGGTACTACCAATTTGCGCCCTAACACAGACGACACAGTAAGACGGACAGTCCCACGCATTTCATCTCGTTTTTCCTTGGTGTCTTTTACAAACAAAGCATCGATCGATCCCACCGCAAAACGTGCTTGCTTTGCCAGACGCTCACCATCAGCGGTAATTTTAATTTGTCGAGTACTCCTGTAGAACAGAATCTCTCCGCGCTGCTCTTCTAGCTCTTTTATTGCCCGTGTCACTAGCTGCGGGGAAATACCCAGCTGAGTTGCTGCCTCTTTAAAATTTCGAGACTCTGCTGCGACACAAAAGATACGCATCATTTCCAATTTGTTCTGCATGTCCAATCCTGTGTTCTGGTAATTATTCCGTAAATAGGAATTCTGAAAGATAATATTATTCATTTATTATACCTAACAAGGCTGTAATACTTAATCCATCAAATATGATTGACAGATAGGTTGAAGGTTACTTGTATGAATAATATAGAAAATAAAGTTATTGTTATCACTGGTGCAAGTAGTGGTTTAGGTGAGGCTACTGCTCGCTTACTTGCTAAAAAAGGTGCAAAGGTTGTACTTGGTGCTAGACGTACTGAAAAATTACAGGCTATTGTTCACGACATTCGTGCTGAAGGTGGTCAAGCTGAATTTATTGGTATGGATATAACCAAACCACATGAAGTACAAGCACTTATTGAAAAGGCATTAAGCGCATTTGGTCAAATCGATGTATTGGTAAACAATGCTGGATTAATGTCTATTGCACCATTAAGTGAGCTAAAAGTTGATGAATGGGATCGTATGATCGACATTAATATTAAAGGTGTTCTTTATGGTATAGCAGCTACCCTACCTGTTTTCCAAAAACAAAACTTTGGACACTTTATTAATCTCGCATCTGTTGCAGGGATAAAAGTATTTAGTCCGGGAGGTACTGTTTATAGCGGTACTAAGTTTGCTGTAAGAGCCATCTCTGAAGGCCTTCGTCATGAGGTTGGGGGAACAATTAGAACGACTACTATTGAGCCTGGTGCAGTTGAGTCAGAACTAAAATTTGGTTCTTCTCATAAAGAAAGTTCAGAGTTTGTTACTGATTTCTACAGACAAGCCATACCAGCTGACTCAGTCGCTCGAGCAATTGCTTATGCAATTGAACAGCCTGCGGATGTAGATATTAATGAAATTGTTTTGCGCCCAACGAGCCAAGAGTTTTAATTATTGAATAACATAAAATGGGAGCACTTCGCTTCCATTTTTACTCTATTTTTTTTAAAGTTGTGGACAAATCTATGAAAGCCGTATCGTATGTTATAAATAATCATGATGATTTTAAAAATTCATTGGTAGATATTGAAAAAGCGAAGCCTACACTTAAGGAGCGTGATGTACTGGTAAAAGTTCAGGCAATCTCTGTGAATCCAGTTGATACCAAAGTGAGAAAAAATTCGTCTGAAGCAAATAATCGTATTTTAGGTTGGGATGCCGTTGGGGAAATTATCGAAGTTGGCCCAAAAGTTACCTCGTTTAAAGTAGGAGAGTCTGTTTGGTATGCTGGCGATTTAACCCGAGATGGTAGTAATGCTGAGTTTCAAGCAGTCGATGAACGAATTATCAGTCTTAAACCAATTACAGTATCTAATGCAGAAGCAGCAGCATTGCCATTAACTGCTATCACGGCATGGGAAATGCTGTTTGATCGGTTTCAAATTTCAGAAACAGATGTTGGCAGTATTCTGATTATTGGTGGTGCAGGCGGTGTAGGATCAATTGCTATCCAACTCCTAAAAGCAAAAACAAATCTGACCGTTATAGCAACAGCTTCACGTGAAGAAACGAAATCTTGGGTGGAATCACTTGGTGCCGACCATGTCATTGATCATAGCAAAGATTTAAATGCACAAATCGAGACACTAGGCATTGCAAAACCAAAATACGTATTCTCTACAAATCATACAGAAACATATATCCAGCAAATAGTTTCTCTGATTGCACCACAAGGCAAGCTTGGATTGATCGATGATCCACAAACATTTGATATTATGCCGTTTAAGACTAAATCTATTTCTATCCATTGGGAGTTAATGTTCACTCGTTCAATGTATGAAACCGATGATATTGAAAAGCAAGGTAATCTATTGCAACAGGTTGCCCAATTAGTTGACCAGCAAAAAATTAGAAGTACCCTCAACCAAAATCTAGGCAAAATTAACGCTGCAAACTTGGAGAAGGCGCATAAGTTGCTTGAATCAGGCAAGTCAAAAGGCAAAATTGTACTAGAAAACTTCTAAACAAATTAAAGGTGAAATAATGACTATTTCAATAATTGCGAACTTTAAGGCAAAGTCAGATCAAAAAGAGACGTTAGAAGCGCTTTTAAAAAGTGTAATAGAGCCTACACTTAACGAAGAAGGATGCTTGAAATATGAGCTTTATATTAGCGAAAATGACTCGAGTAGATATTTTTTCTTAGAAGAATGGCGTAGCAGGGAGGATTTAGATATCCATATAGCGTCTGATTATATTCAAAGTTTATTTGATAATATCCAATCGCTCATTGAATCAAGTGATATTGTAGAAATCAAAAAAATATAGCTGTATTCGGACGTTATGATGAAGTATTCTTCAAATTAACATAGGGACTTAGAAAGCTAACAAAAAATGGGAGCTCTAAACTCCTATTTTTTCTGATTTTTTAATAGTAACCTAGGATTCAACAAATTATGCCCCTAAGGGGAGCCACCCATACCCTGCATTTTGACAATAATGTCATCGTTTAGAGGCAGCAAATTTAGGCACTGTTGCAAATAGGCTGACGTGATAAGCTAAATATCTTATTTATTTCGAGATACAGCAGATGAATCCCTTCCACGGTCGGCACTTTCAAGGTGAAATCATTCTTTGG
>NZ_JBQGUZ010000028.1:0-32036 GCF_052078135.1 Acinetobacter lwoffii | reverse complement strand
CTTCATCACCGCCGATGGATGTGCATTCTACAGGATTCCCAACCCAATACAACCCCTATTTTTAAATAATTCAGCAAAATCATCACGATTGTTTATTTATTCTACAAAAATCGCACTTTTCTTCATTTCTTGAGCAGTAAAGGGACTGAATTGGATAAATGACTTAATCTTTTTTCTGTTTTATTCTGTTCCTGAAAGCGTAAAGGCCGACAATCTATGTATTCACAATAGCCCCCTTCCCCACTTTCGGTTTCTTCATTTATTTTCACTTGATAACTAAAACTTCCTACATAGCCCGCTGCCAGGCCAAATTTAAAATCTCCACGACTTTGCCCTTGTACCCAGATACAAGTACCGTCTGCATTTTCATAACACCATTCAAATTCGCGCGGCAAATACATACTCTGCCCATTAGGTGTCGTGACACGCGGATAAACACGATGAACTTTAAAATAAACTTTGCGATCGAACATTTGGGTCCGCATGTTTTTTAAATCACGCAGATAGATCCGCGACTGAACAATACGATTAAAACCATCCCGAATTTGCGCCAACAACAGTTGCCGGTTTTCACTAAGATTAATAATTTGATAAGTCAGGAAGGCCAAAGGCAGATAAGGAAAGTTAAAACTTCGCGCGTATTCAAAGCTTCCCAGACCATCAATCGTATATTGCTGCGCTTTATAGTTCACCGTTCCCTGACAATGACATAGCAAAGACCAGTGATCTGCCAAGGAAAACCGCATTTTGGTAAAATGAGAAATCAGTTGAATAGTTTGAATATTTAAATCCAAACTGAGCTCCGAGTCAGAACGTTGCAAACGAAAATTTGGGAAATTTCCGCTCAATTGCTCCCGATCCAGAAACTGAAACAGACCCGATTTAAAATGACAGTCCTGCTTGACCGAGTAGTGATGTAATTGCCCCACCATATGCGGACTCGAACTGCAAATCACGGTGGCGGTATCTAAGGCTGTGGTTTCGATTGCGCTCGGGTTTGACAGCATGGGTGCATTGGGTTGCCCGATAATACTCATAAAGTTTAAATAATAGAGCGGTGCCGGAAGCCCGGGGATCATCAAACCTTGATGAATAATTTTATATTTTGAGGTAGGACCATGATAGGCGGGATAGCGCGAAACAGCAGGAGTCTGATTTAGCTGTTTCGAACGATCTAAAAAATCTTGAAGAAACCGCATCTCAGACTCCTTATCTTTTTATAATGTACTCGATCTTTTTGCCATAAAGGTGGTCACAAAACCAGACAAAGCATAGAGAATAGAAATGACCAGAATGCCGACAGGAATATTATAAGTCATCGCTGCAAAGACGAATACGGCAATTGGTAGGACAAAAAATGGAACCCGTTTACGTTCTACAGTTTTAAATGAATAATATTTGATATTGGAAATCATCAACAAGCCCACCGCAATAATGACCACTGCGTTAATGACCTGAAGAGAAGGTTCACGAATATCAAAGATTTCTGGAAAATCCAGACCGACCCAGACCAATGACACAATCATGATGGCAGCCAGAGGACTTGCCACACCAATAAAATAACGTTTATCGACCACACCAATCTGTACATTGAAACGCGCCAGACGGAACGCAGCACAAGCAGTATAAACAAAGCATGCTGCCAGACCGATTCGGCCCAAATCGCTTAAGCCCCAGCTATACATTAAAATAGCGGGAGCTACACCAAAAGCCAGCATGTCAGAAAGCGAGTCAAACTGTTCACCGAACGGACTTTGTGCACCAATCGCACGTGCCACACGGCCATCCAATCCATCCAGTAATGCCGCAATAAAGATCGCATAAATCGCTTGTTGAAAATCACCATTCATACTGGCAATAATCGAATAGAAACCTGACAACAACGCTGCGGTTGTAATCAGATTCGGCCATAGATAGATGCCTCGACGCTTAACTTTTTGCCCTTCCTGGGTATGCTCCTCTTCTTCTACCTCAAAGGTGATGCCATCAAAAGGCACTTCAGTTGAAGAGTCGCGTTCCGGTTTGCTTATATTTGTCATTCTTGTCGATCCTAACTATGACCTGATCTTTAAAAAAATTACTCGCCCACTAACCAGCGAACTGCAGCGTGACCACCATTTTCACTCATGCGAAGATGCGGGAATAACCACTGTAGCGCTTCATCTGCATCTTCAGAGAATTTCCAAGGCGGGTTAATCACCAGCAAACCACAACCGTTCAAGCCTACTGGGGTATCATCCGGCCATACACAGACTTCACAAACCAGTTGACGGCGGATACCGGTCTTAAACATTTTCTTCTCGAAGCGTTCGATCATGGCACGGTCTTTAATTGGATACCAAACCGCGAATACACCTGTCGGCCATTTCTTATACGCGGCAACCAGCAGTTCGACCAACTGCGGGAAATCTTTACGCTCCAGTTCATATGGCGGATCGATCATCACCAGACCACGTTTTTCTTTCGGTGGAATGACAGCTAACAAACCTTCGTATGCATCACGTTCATGCAAACCGGCACGCTTGTCAAAAATATTATGACGAAGTTGCTGGAATACATCACGCTGCATTTCAAAAATGGTCGCTTTATCAATCTCGCGCATGCCTTCTAGGGCAAACCACGGTGAACCCGGATAAGCACCCTTACCAAAGTTTTCACGCATATTTTCAACAATTTTCAAATATTGTTGTACGCCTTCAGGTGCATTACGCTTGATCGAATCATCCAGCTTAACAAGACGATGAATACCGTTTAAAAACTCACCTGATTTTTGCGCTTCGGCAGTCGACAAATCATATTTACCTGCACCACCATGTGTATCTACATAGCGATAAGGTTTGTCTTTTGCATTCAGTCGAGTCAACAACTGAAGCAATAAAACGTGCTTCATGACATCGGCAAAGTTGCCTGCGTGGTAAGAGTGACGGTAATTCATGTTTCAATTATTCCTAAGATCAATTGCTATTTTAACATGAAAAACTATTTCGTTCAGAAACGATTATTGCACTAAAATAGCGGACCTTTTTTTACCACACTATCGAGAATTGAAAAAATGGAAGCAGTTATCATCCCAGGGGATTGGAATGTTGATCAAATCTTAGATGATTTAGATCAACATGGCTTTAGTATTGTTGACGATGCTTACTCTAGCGAATATCAACATGCAGTGAGTCAAGAATGCTTAAGCCACTTAAACGAATTTCGTAATGCAGCCATTCAAAATGGTGTCGTTAACAACATCCGTAGTGATCATATTCTTTGGTTACAACCTGAATTTCAAATTTCCCACCGACACATCCAAACACTTCAACAATTTTCCCAAATTTTAAACCGCGCGTTTTATTTAGGCATCAAAGATGTCGAAGCACATTTCGCTTGCTATCACGCGGGTGAGTTTTATGCTCTGCACCGTGACAACCCTCAAGATAAAAATGGCCGGATGATTTCCAGTGTGTATTATTTACATGGACAATGGCAGACGGACTGGGGCGGTGAACTACGCCTGCAGGACAAACATGGCCAGTGGCATATTATCCAGCCAAAACCAAACCGAATGGCGCTGTTCCAGAGCGATTTATTACATGAAGTTTTAATCTCTAAACAGCAACGTCTATCTATTACCGCCTGGCTAAGAAGTGATACCTCACTGCTCTAAGACGCGCTGCCGCTTTAAATTTTAATTTTTAACCTCATATAGCCATTATTGAGAAATGAGGATTGCGTTGATGCGATTAACAACCAAACAGATTATTCAACGTCTGGGTGAAACTGACCAATTGTATTTAAAAGGCAATACGCCGGAATTAACGCTTGAACGTGCTGATCTTCGTTTACAGCTGGTGACTTTAAGTGAACTGCGTCAGGAACAGCGACATTTCCTGCAAGAAGCCGTAGTGTTGCTGGAACAAGGCCGGGTAGAATTTGAAGAAATGCCGCTGCGCATGTATATCAACCTATCTTTGCATCTGGCCAAGGCTTATATGATGTTTTTTGAATTGACCAAAGAGCACCATTTCGCCCTGATTACTCAGCAAATTTTAAAGCCAATGGCCAGTTATGAACATGGGGACATTTATTTCTTTCTGGCCTATGCCAGTGCCAGTAAAAATGAGCCGGCCCTGACCCGCCACTGGTTAGGTAAGTACACCACCACTGCCGAATTTGAGCTGGAATTATTACAGCAGCATCATGCATTTAATGATTATCGTCAGCACGAATGGTTTAACAAAATATTAAAAAGCAAAATGCATTAAGCCAAAGAACAAAAACGCCTCAAATGAGGCGTTTTTTAATACAAGCTATATCATCTTATTTTAAATATCAGAAAAATGTAGGAAAAATGATCAAGCAGGTTGACGTCTATAAGCGTCCATGTGCAGTTGCTGATTCAGTTCATCGACCCAAATTGCCCAATCATCATCTTGTACCAAATGGCTGATTAATAAAGAACGCTGGGCTTTATTCCAGAATGGCGCATCATGCAAGGACAGCCCTGCTGGCAGTTGATGGGTGCGTACATACAATTCAATAGCCGCAGGACTATTGGCGAGACCGAGCTGAGAAAACAAGAGCTCTAAGGATGGTTGGTTCTTTGCGAGCATCGCGCCCTCCTTATATCAGATAAATTGTAATTATTTATAGATCTAACTTATAAGATAAGACAAAAAAAACCTAGTCCTTTGACTAGGTTTGTTGTTTCTTTTTGTATGAATGCATTTAAACGCTTTGTTTGTCGCTTTCCACATGTAAAAGCTGATTTAACTTGTCAATAATGACAATCCATTCATCATCTTGGTGCCAATGTTCACGCAGGAAGGCACTTTGTCCCTCACTCCAGAATTCGGCATCTGGCAATGCGACTTCAGATGGCAATTGATGGGTATGGGTAAATTGATTAATTGAGGCTTCATCAGAAGGCAAACCCAATTGTTCAAATAATAATTCTAAAGTTAACTGTTGTTCCGTAAGCATAAATAGACTCCATCGTAGTGTTAAATTATGAGCGTGTTGAGATTCGAATTCTTAGGTTGATTTATGGCTCGGTATGTCACAGGTACCTGAACCCTCTGCCTCAATATGTAATTGTTCATTCAATACATCGACAAAAATGGCCCAGTCATCATCTTTCTTCCAGTGACTGATCAGAAAGTCATGCTGTGATTTGCTCCAAAAAGGAGCTTTATGCAGTGGCACATCCATACCAATTTGATGCGTGCTAATAAACTCGTCAATCGCTTCCGGACTCGAATCCAGACCCAATTGTTCAAAGAAAAGTTCGAAGGTGGCGCGTTGCTCTAACATCTGAACCTCCATCTTTTTATCTATAATCTTGTTTCTACCTTAGAGGGCTCATAGCGAAAACTCAGTTGTCTCTCCTTCACAGCTTGTTATTTTTTGTTGATTAAAGTGAGTGATATAAAAAAAGCACCCCAAATGGAGTGCTTTTTCAACTTAATCTGAAAAGATCAAATTATTTAAGCATGTCAGCAATTGCTGCGCGCTCTTCTTCAAGTTCATTCAACGTGAAGTTGATACGCTCTTGACTAAATTCGTCGATTTCTAGACCTTGAACGATTTTGTATTCACCGTTTTCAGTCGTTACAGGGAAACCGAACATTACGCCTTCAGGAATACCGTAAGAACCGTCAGAAGGAATACCCATAGTTACCCATTCGCCGTTTGTACCAAGAGCCCAATCGCGCATATGGTCGATTGCAGCGTTAGCAGCAGAAGCAGCAGAAGACAAACCACGTGCTTCGATGATCGCAGCACCACGTTTACCAACAGTCGGAAGGAATGTATTTGCATTCCATTCTTGGTCGTTGATCATGTCTTTAACGCTTTCGCCGTTAATTGTTGCAAAACGGTAGTCAGCATACATAGTTGGAGAGTGGTTACCCCAAACTGTAAGATTTTTGATGTCTTTAACCGCTTTACCAGTTTTAGCAGCAATTTGAGATGCAGCACGGTTGTGGTCAAGACGTAACATTGCAGTGAAGTTTTTCGCTGGAAGATCTGGAGCAGATTTCATTGCGATGTAAGCATTCGTGTTTGCAGGGTTACCAACAACTAGAACTTTAACGTCACGGCTCGCAACTTCGTTCAATGCTTGACCTTGACCAATGAAGATTTCACCGTTCACTTTAAGCAGGTCAGCACGTTCCATACCTGGACCACGTGGACGTGAACCAACTAGAAGCGCGTAGTCAGCATCTTTAAATGCAACTTTAGGATCATCAGTACCGATCATGTCTTCTAGTAATGGGAATGCACAATCTTGAAGCTCCATCATTACGCCTTTAAGCGCTTGCTGAGCTTTCTCAAAAGGAACTTCGAGCAATTGCAAAATCACTGGTTGATCTTTACCTAGCATTTCGCCGCTTGCGATACGGAATAATAGGCTGTAACCAATTTGACCTGCAGCGCCAGTAACGGCAACACGAACTGCTTGCTTCATCTAATTATCTCCAATTGAGGATATTCAATGCGATTAAATAGTTAGTATTTAATCTAATAATCGTAAACGCGAAAGATTGTACTCCAATCCTTTGTCAGATGCATATAAAAGAGGACGGATTTCACCTAAAGTCTGATAGGAAATATAAATTAAATCGGCAAAAAAGCTCAGTATGTTCCTTTTATTGTGACAGTTTTTGGGCATGTATTAATAATGTTGGCAGGACAGGATTTGTAATTGCCATTGGGGCGATAACAGACCTTGATCGAGGTAAGTACGCTGGCCGACTGGGTTTGCTGGCAGTTAAATCTCAAGGCATTACCCGGTAATTGTGGATTAATTTTCAGGAATTTGGCCCGCAATGTATCGACAGAAATCGTAATATTTTCCTGTTCCGTCAGTTCTGCAGGCACTTTGAGACGATCTGCATAATTGATAATCGTCCGGAAATATTGACTGGCATTCATCGGCACACAGCCACCGATATTGCGCCATAAGATTGTCCGGGTATTGTCATCCGGCATGATCCTGGCCACTACCTTGGACTGAAGTGGTGACAGTTTCGCAGAGCTATTGGTCGTGCAATTTTGTGATGTGGTCTGAGGATATAAGCCAGAGATATTCAGCGAATAACCTTCCAGACATTTTCGTTTCTTGGCATATTCCGGATACAGACTACATAAGGCCGGGACCATTTGTACATCCATGACATAGTCTGTCGGCGTAGCAAACACTGCCGGACTGCTGGCCAAAACCACAAGCGCAACCAATCCAGCCCAGACTCGACGATCCTTCATTATTTTCATGAATAAATCACCATCCCCCAATAATTTTAATTTTATTGTGTATTACGTAATGGTATCAGTTGCATGCGTTTACCCACTGACTGTGCCCCCTGTCCTAACAAGATACCGTAATGCGTGGCATTGGTCATGACATGTTTCACATAATCCCGGGTTTCAAGTAAAGGAATACTTTCAGTATATTGATCTGCGGCAATCCCCTGAAATTCTGGCTGCCAGCGACGGGCACGGTTTGGACCGGCATTATAGCCTGCCGTTGCCAGAACCGGACTATCGCTAAGCTGACGCTGAATCGTAGATAAATAGAATGTTCCGTAGCGAATATTGGTATTCATATCGGTGAGTGCCGCCGGGTTATAAGCTTCACCCATTTGACGTGCCACCAGCTTGGCCGTGTCCGGCATAATCTGCATCAGACCACCCGCGCCTACATGTGAACGTGCCACCGTATTAAAACGGCTTTCCTGACGCATCAAACCATAGGCCCAGGCAGGATCTATGCCGGCATTGCGACTATGGCTGACCACATAGTTCTGATGTGGCATTGGATAACGATAATTATAGTTATGCTTGTTCGCGGTACGGTCAGCGGCATAAATGGCACGATCATGCCAGCCCATATCCATGGCACGTTTTGCCGCGGCCAGCAACAGGTCATCATCCTTCTTTAGATAAGCCTGACGCACTGCCCAGTTCCATTCCCGGTTAATATAGTTCTCCGGGGCGCTGATATTACGTAAGGTGAAAGCACGGCGGAAATGAATATCCTGATTCAAGCGCTGCATAGCCTGATTGGATGGCTGCGCTGGATTTGGTGTACTCGCAGTCACCTGCCCCAGCTTGTCGCGTGCCAGAAGATTGTGATAGTCATCTCCGGTCGCCAGCTTACGATAAATACTTTCTGCTGCCTGCTTGGAAGCACGGTCAGCACGTTGTTCACTAGCACGCGCCAGCCAATATTGCCAGCGATCTTCCTGCTTCTGGTTAACGCTCATGCTGTCAATCGCACGGATCAGGCTTTCCCAGGCACTAAAACGAATTGCCTGACGTGCATAAATCTCGGCTTCTTCCGGGCTAAATGGCAGACCATAGCTGACATCTAACGCATTTAACACTTCGCGGTTGAAGTTGTTTTTCATGACTGTGGTGCCACCGATATAACCGACAGCACGATATAAGGCGCGTTGTACCTGTACTGGTGTACCTTCGGCAGTCCGTTTGACAATAGACAAAGCTGAGTCCAAATCGCTATCAGCCAGACGTCCCAATGCATAAATCAGATAGGCATGCTCTGCCGCAGTACTTTTAGGCGCAGACCACAAATAATTAGTGGGATTGGCCTGAATCGAATTCAGTTGAGCCAGAGACAAATTTAGACCAATGCCTTGTGCAGTTGCAATCGCCTGCCCTGACTGTCCGGCACGAAGTTGCCCCCAGAGTCGCTGCTGACGGTCTTCTGAGGTCATGAGTGGACTGGATAGCATCATCCGGCCTAAACCAGTACAAGAATCGGGTTGGCTATTGGTGGTTAACCATACTTCTTTAAACTCGGCATAGACCAGTTCATCGCCAGCTTTGGCGCGCACTTGTGCCACTGCACAGGCTTCGGCAGGATCAGCATTGGTTACATAAGGCAATACCGGTTGGGCAGTGCTAAAGTCTGCCATTTTTACTTTTTCTTCGACATAGTCTGCTGCCAGCTTTTCAGCCATAGCGGATTGAGGGTAACGCTGGGCAAAGCTGATAATCTGGCTGACAGGCTGCATGGCAAGATTCTGGTTTAAAATCCAGTATTCCGTATAATAGCCCAAGGCATCATTCTGCATAGAAAGACGATATTGCTGTAACAGTTCAGTATTACCTGCATTGGCTGCACGCAAGGCATCATTAAATTGTTCTTCTGCTGCCTGTGTACTCGCTGAACAGATACATGCCACACTTAAAGTAATTAATTTATAGTATTTATACATAGTTTTAGTGTGTTTCAACATCCCTTTGCCTTCTATCATCGGTTTTGTGCTTTGCCCATGTTGCATATCATAAGAGCTAGTTTGAAGATTATAACCAACTCTATTGTTCAGTTATGTAACCTTATGATTAAGCAATATTAATCTACAGACAATTTTTGCCCATAAATCAATATTTTTCCACAGTTAATTTGGGCTATAAGTTTAAGCGACTTTCCTGCTAAAATATGCGCCTTTCCAAGATTTCAGTCCGTGAATTGAATTTTTATTCACCTGTTTGATGCATCAATCAGGCTGTTCGTTCACTCTTTCAACGTATTACCTTGTAGGAGCCTACATGACGGTTCAAACCTTCATTCCGAATGGTGCCTCAGCTGCCTCAGAAAACACTGTTACCCAGCCAGCGCACACCCCAGTTAGCGATGCCTCAGTCAAAAAACTGTACATCGAAACACAAGGGTGTCAGATGAATGAGTACGACAGTCACCGTATGGCAGACCTGTTAGGCGATTCTCATGGCTATGTGCTGACCACCGATCCTAAAGATGCCGATATTCTGCTGATGAATACCTGCTCGATCCGTGAAAAAGCACAGGAGAAAGTCTTCTCCGAGCTGGGCCGCTGGCGCAAACTAAAGGATAAAAATCCTGACCTGATTATTGGTGTCGGTGGTTGTGTGGCGTCTCAGGAAGGCGATAACATCCAGAAACGTGCCAATTATGTTGATATGATTTTTGGCCCACAAACCCTGCACCGTTTGCCGCAAATGCTGGATCAGCATTTTGAACAGATTGAAAAGCCGAAAAAAGAAAAAATCAAACTGGTGGATATTTCCTTCCCCGACATCGAGAAATTTGACTTTCTGCCAGAACCTCGCGTAGAAGGTTATAAAGCCTTTGTCTCGATCATGGAAGGCTGTTCTAAGTATTGTTCTTTCTGTGTGGTACCTTATACCCGTGGTGAAGAAGTCTCTCGCCCACTGGATGATGTACTGGCTGAAATTGCCGGTCTGGCAGAAAAAGGCGTGCGTGAGATTTCACTGCTTGGTCAAAACGTGAATGGTTATCGTGGTGAAACTTTTGAAGGTAATATCTGTACTTTTGCCGATTTGCTGCGTTTGGTTGCAGACATTCCGGGTATTGGCCGTATTCGCTATACCACCTCGCATCCCCTGGAATTTAATGATGATCTGATCCAGTGCTATCGTGACCTGCCACAAATGGTTTCACATCTGCATCTGCCGGTACAAAGCGGTTCCAATGATGTGTTACAAGCGATGAAGCGTAACCACACCATTGATGTCTATATCGAAAAGATTAAAAAGTTACGTGCAGTTCGCCCTGACATGCACCTATCTTCAGATTTTATCATTGGCTTCCCGGGTGAAACAGATGAAAACTTTGAAGAGACTTATCAGTTTATTCAGGATCTGGATTTCGACCACTCTTATAGTTTTATCTATTCAAAACGCCCGGGTACGCCTGCGGCAGAACTGGAAGATACGATTTCTGAAGATGTGAAAAAAGAACGTCTGGCCAAAGTTCAGCAATGGATTAAGCGTTCAAGCATTGACAAGACGGATGCCATGCTCGGGACCATCCAGCGTGTACTCATCGAAAAAGTTTCTGATAAAGATCCGAATATTCTGGTCGGTACGGCGGACAATACCCGTTATGTTAACTTTATTGGTGACCCTGCCTGGGTAGGCCGCTTTGCCGAGATTGAAATTACCGAAATTAAAACTTTGAATTTAGTTTACGGTGAACTCTTGAATCTTGAGCCTGACGTGGCGTAATGTAGAGCATATAACGCACACTTCATAAGGAACACTCTTGACTGCAGCGATTCGACGTACAGTAGCTTTTCCTGGAATTTCGATGGACCGTATACAAGCCATGTTAGGTGCCTATAACGGCCATTTGAAGCAAATTGAACAACGTTTAGACGTCAAAATCTCCCATCGTGGAGAAAGTTTTATTATTGATGGTGGAATCGATGCCGTTGAGAGAGCCGAAATGCTCTTGCAACGTCTTCATGAAGAATCTGAACATAGTCAGCAGATTAGTGCAGATACTTTACATCTGATGATTCAGGGCAGCCAGACTGACCGTGAACTTCAGCAAGATCTGGACGATCAGGAACATACGGGGCTGGACAATGTCTGGCTGCAAACCCGTAAAGGCCGGATCAACCCGCGTGGTGCCAACCAGAAACGCTATGTACAGCGCATTCTGCAAAGTGATATTTCTTTTGGTATTGGCCCTGCCGGTACAGGTAAAACCTATCTTGCCGTTGCAGCTGCAGTGGATATGCTGGAGCGCAATGAAATCCAGCGCATTCTGCTGGTTCGTCCTGCGGTTGAAGCCGGTGAAAAACTCGGTTTCCTGCCGGGAGATTTAACCCAGAAAATCGATCCTTATTTACGTCCCTTGTATGACGCGCTGTATGAAATGCTTGGCTTTGAAAAAGTGGCCAAGCTGATCGAACGTCAGGTGATTGAAGTGGCTCCGCTTGCTTATATGCGTGGCCGTACCTTGAATCATTCTTTCGTGATTCTGGATGAAGCGCAGAATACCACCCCAGAACAGATGAAGATGTTCCTGACCCGCCTAGGTTTTGGTTCACGTGCCGTGATTACCGGCGACGTAACTCAGGTAGATTTACCGCGTGGTCAGCAATCCGGTCTGTCACATGCCTTGCGTGTGATTGATAAAATTCCTGAAATTCATATCACCCGTTTCCATTCGCGTGATGTGGTACGTCATCAGCTGGTACAGAAAATTGTCGAAGCCTACGAAGGCTGGGACAGTGAACAGCAGCGTTTAAGTGCTGAAGCACGTGCCGAACGTAAAGCACGTCAGGATGCCTTGATCGCTGAAAATGATGCTGCGGCAGACGCACAGCATTAAGCTTTAAACTTAAGGATTTGTGTTGAAACTTAGTCTTTCCTTACAACAGGACTTTCAGTCGCCTGAACTGGTGCTGAAACGTGCCTATATTAAAAAAGTTGTAGAAACCACTTTACGTCATATTGGCACTCAAAGTGATTGCGAAATTGGAATTGCCTGTGTCGACAATGACGAAAGTCATAAGCTTAATCTGGAATATCGAGACAAGGACAAACCGACCAATGTACTGTCTTTCCCGAGTGAGCTTCCAGATGAAATGGCGCAGTTTCTGGATGCATTTCCCATTGGTGATCTGGTGATCTGTATTCCGGTGGTATTACGTGAAGCGAGTGAACAGGGCAAAGCGCCTTTGACTCACTTTACCCATATGCTGGTTCATGGCACCTTGCACTTAATGGGCTATGATCATGAAAATTCAGATGAAGATGCTGAAGAAATGGAAGGCATTGAAATCGAAACTCTGGCCAAGCTGGGCTTTGAAAATCCTTATCTGGAACAAAACTAAAATTTCTTCATAAAAAAAGCGGGCCAAGGCTCGCTTTTTTTTATTGAAAGTTGCCCTCCCTCTAACTCCCTCCCAGAGGGAGGGAGAACATTCATTAGAATCCTATGATTGTTAAACATTATAGATATAGTTCCCTCTCCTTATTAGGAGTGGGTTAGGGAGAGGTCTTGGTAAATATCAACTTTAACGCACCTCAAATTCTGCTTCTGCCGGATCAAATCGCCAGGTACGAATCACCCGTAGTTCGGAAATTTCTTTCATTTTACTGTCGAAAGCACCAAATGGTGCTGCCTTACGCACGGAAGCTTTGGCTGCTTCATCCAACATGGCATGTCCTGAACTGTCAATCAGTCGAATGGCACGAATTCCGCCATTCTGGTTCAGGATCACCATCAGCCGCACTTCCCCTGCCAGATTCTGCTGCTTGGCTGCTTCCGGATAGTAGCGGTTACCATAAAATTCCACTTTCTCGCGGAACTTTTCCAGATAGGCGGCCGAAACATCCTGCTTGGACTGAATACCATCCACAGTCTTAATTTTTTGCTGACGACTGAAATTTTGCTGACGCTGTAAATATTGCGCTTCCAGACTGGCGACCATGGCCGCTTTGGCCTGAAACTGGCTCTGTAATTGCTCCTGCATTTTTTTACGCTGATTTTCTTCCGCCTGCTTTTGCCAACTCAAGGTGGTCATCAGGACTTTTTCTTCAAAACTGAGTTCCTGTTGCTGTTGCAGCATATCTAGACTTTCTTGCAGTTCTTCACCTGCATGTTGCTCCATTAACGGCGATGGCATATCACTCGACATGCGATGAGCTTCTCTAAACTGGCCGGAACCCTGCTGGTCCGTTTGGGCCAGAAAATCAGCATGCTCAATTTTTTCATCAGTTTGGCGCAAGCTGACCGCGATTTCTTTGGTACTGGTATCCCGATCTTGCGGCATACCAAATTCCAGTGTCAGCACGATCAAATGCAGAATGCCTGCGGCAAGCAACGCACTGCTAAACACTGGATCTTTCCACCAAGTTCTGACCAGAGGCATGAGTATCATCGTTTTTTCACATTCGCCTAAACTCAATAATGAGTTCAGCTCCCCAAAAAAGTATTTGAAAGATTAAAAATAAACGGATTCGTCATTTATCTTTTTAAAATGCCAAACCCATCAAATCTTCAACGTTACATAACTAAAACTATAAAAATGGTGCTATTTATTTTGCTAAACTTCAAGCATGAACGCTTGTATTTTTCATACAATTCGACAAGATACATCCCGAGTCAAAAATAAAGTTGCCAGGACGCTTCAGTATGCAAACGCTAATTTCCAATATTTCCAACCGAATCCGCCAATTGTATCAGAGGGCGGAAGGATTTATTGAAGATGAGCGTGAATTTCCCTTATCGCAAGTCTTCCTGAATGCAACCTTTCAGCGCTTTGTCACAGACAATGTCGATGCATTAAAAGACTTACATGCAGATTTACACGAAGACTGGCTGCGTTTGTATGCAACACTGGATTATAAAGGCCTGATTGTCACTTTATCGGTTGATTTGAAACTGGTACAGATGGAATTGAATAAAACCACCCAGTTGATCGTGTTCGAGCAAATTAGTGATACTCAGCTGATTGAAGCCAAATATCCAAATATGCTGTATAAACTGGGCGTGCGTTTCGGCTTGTTCTTCTATCAACGTATCTTGAATAAAGATCCTTTGGGAATGATTCTGGAAAAACTGGGCGTAATTAAAGTCATCGATGACTTGCTTTATCTAGATTTAAATCGCTGGTTAGGTAAAAGCCGATCGGTCATTGATACCTTGGGCAAAGTTCATGTGAATCACGCAGTACTTCGTGAAGCCGAACTGGTGGTGATTGGTAATGTCAATCTGGCCGCCCTGTTTAGAAAACTTTCCCAAGATCAGGAAGAGAACTGGGATGAAGACAAGATGGATGACAACCGGGTCACCCCCATCAAACAGAAAGATCCTTCTTAAATCATGCCGAACGTAGTTTTTGAACAAAAGCTCCATAAAACTACATGAAATATACATTTTTGGCAGAAATATCCCTTCAATTTCCATATTTTGCCCAAATAATAAAGGGTGCAATAAGTGATATGTTTTGCCCGTTGAATCAATATAGGAAAATAACTGATGGCGAAGACTGTATTCAAAACTTTAGTGATGACCACGGGTCTGAGCAGCGCGATACTGTTCACTGGTATTTCTAGCCAAGCTTTTGCCATGACTCCTTTCCAAGCCAGTTATCAATTTAGCTATAATGGCAAGAATATGGGTTCTGCAACGCGGACTTTAAGCAAATCTGGCAATAACTGGACTTATGTCTTTGCTGCAAAAGCCGGAGGTATTGCCTCTGCAACCGAAACCAGCCGCTTTACTTTTAATAATGGCAAGATCGGCTCAAGCAGTTTCAGTCGCAGCAGTAAAGTGCTGGTGCATAACAACACCATGAGTATTAATTTCAATCCTTCCAGCAAAACTATCAGTACCAAGAAAGATGATGAAAAACGTTCTTTTGCCTGGAGAGCAGATGTTCTGGATGAGTTGAATGCGGAATTGCAGATCCGTGAAGATTTAAAAAATTCAGGCCTGAAAGCAAATTACTACATCGCTGATGCTAAAGAAGTTGAAGGCCGCAAGTTTGTCAAACAGGGTTCAGAGACTATAAGTACCAAATACGGATCCTTTAATACCATTAAAGTGGTGATGAAACACAGCAAACCAGGTCGTGAAACCATTTTCTGGCTGGCACCAAAACTTGACTATCTTCCAGTCAAAGTTTCGCATGTCGACAAGAAAACCTCCTATGGTTTACTGTTAACTGACTATAAAGGTGCAAGCAACTAAGTTTTTGGCGAATTTCACTTGATTTTTTCCGGGTGCTTTTTACAATACGCTTTTGCTTGAAAAAGCACCTGCTCTTGAGGATTCTCCCGTGCATGCACTAGAACAGAAAATCTTGGCTGAAGGCATCGTCCTCTCTGAAGAAGTTTTGAAAGTAGACTCTTTCTTAAACCATCAGATTGATCCAGTCATGATGCAACTGATTGGTCAAGAATTTGCGCGTCTGTTTAAGGATGCTGGTATTACCAAAATTATTACGATTGAAGCATCAGGTATTGCACCTGCCGTAATGGCCGGCCTAGAGCTTGGCGTACCTGTAATCTTTGCACGTAAATACCAGTCTCTCACCCTGAAAGATGATTTATATCGTTCTAAAGTCTTTTCATTTACCAAACAGACTGAAAGCACAATCGCGATTTCAAATAAACACATCAGCTCAACCGATAAGGTTTTAGTGATCGATGATTTTCTGGCTAATGGTCAAGCGGCTTTAGGTCTTGCAGACCTGATCCACCAGGCAAATGCAGAAGTAGTCGGTATTGGCATTGTGATTGAAAAATCATTCCAGCCAGGTCGTGACCTGCTGCTTGAAAAAGGCTACCGTGTGGAATCACTGGCACGCGTAAAGTCTTTGACAAATGGCACAGTTGAATTTGTTCGCGACTAAGCTCGCCAATGAATTTTAAAAGAGCGCTGATGCGCTCTTTTTTTATTGTGTTTTTCTGATGATATAAATTTAAAATATCCAAAACTCGGCTATAGCTCAGCCTAAATTCTTATTTATTCTTCCAGATTTGATCCTAGATAAATGGCTTAATCTTAAGCTCCAGGCTATTCAATTTCTGAAATAAGGAGTGTCAAACAATAAGTAATTTTTTATCCGATGAATAAACAACAATTTATGTGGATGTTATTATAAAATAAAGAGGCCTAACTATCTGCCAATAGTTAGGCCTGTGTTTACCTCGAAAAAAAGAGTTTATTTAACAGTCACAGTGATACTACCGCTATTCACAGCACCGATAGCGGTAGTTGTGATGCTGTTGTTAATAGCAGTTTGAGTTCCTTCTGAAATAGCACTTACAGATGCATCAATAGCACCCGCATTATAAGCAATGTTCGCGACACTATAATTGCTTAAAGTTTCATTGATTTCCTCACTATAGTCAGTACTCAGTGTCGAACTTATAACTTCCGAGATATCTGAACTATCCGAAACCTCTGATAGCTCCTCTAGAGTTTCAGAATTATTAGTTGCACTGGTTACTGCACTGTAGTCGTAGTTATCCGTGGCATCTGATATGTCTGATACCACCTTATTGTAGCTACCCTGCTCAATACTGATACTACCTGTATTCGCGGCACCAATCGCAGTAGTTTCAATTGTACCTTCAATTGAACTAATGGCCTCTGGTGCTTCTCTTGTAGCTTCTGCAATTGCTTCTAAATCAACGCTTGCATCAACATCACCTGTATTCACTGCAAGATTCAAAGCAGAACCATTTTCAACCTGCTGAGAAATAGAATCCAAGGTAGCTTGCAAGCCTGTATCTACGGTGACGTCAGTAGGTGTTTCATCTCCTTGGGCATATGCCATACCTGCGCTAGACAGAAAGGCGACGGATAAAGCGATTGTTTTGATCGTGTTTTTCATCGTTGTTCTTCCTACTTTTGTTTTGAAGTACCTCTCGCTAAGTACTCCTTCTTATAATGGGAGCGAGCCCATTTTTAAATATTTTTAATCACGCTGGGTGCTAGACCAGTAATTTTCGACCACCTCAGGATTGGCCTCCCATAGCGTTGTGTTTTTTTCATCTTCTTGTTCTTTATCAGCCTTTTCTTGAGTATCTTTTTCTTCATTCTTTTCATTTGAAGAAGGTGGATGCTGCTTCTTGCTAATATATTTAATCAAGTCCTGTTTGCTCATTTCAGGCTCTGCTTCAGGGTTTTGAATCACCTCGGACTCTTTCTGTTTTGGCGGTTTCGTATCTTTGCTCGGTGAGTTGGTTGACTTATTTTTTTCATTAGATGAGTCTGCCTGGCTTGAGACTGACTCCTGAACAGCACTGCTTGAAGCTGTATTATTTTGTTGCTGGTTTTTCTTGTATTTATGCAGTGCAACAGAACTTCGGGTTAAGTTCAATTGACCGAACTCTGGCGGTATCTGTGCACGACAGCTTTCAAATACGGCGGGTGGGACAACCTGACTCAGCAATTCAAAAGTGGCCAGATTCAACATTTGTCGCAAGGCAAAGTTAGTTGCCTCGCGTTCTCCTTTTCCAATCTGAATGTTTAAGAGTGTACGACCAGCGAATCTGCCTGCACTTAAGCCATAATCCTGTGCAGCGATTTGTTTCTGCAATGAAACATTGCCCACGACTTTACTGCTGCGGGTATCTGTCAGAGATAAATCCAGACCGACCATAATCCGGGTTTGACTATAATTCGGGCCAACACCAGCGATCTGCATATCAAAACCACCACCCGGAATAAAATCCAGACTGTTAATACTGCCTGTCACATAATAATCAGAGGCCTGGATTTGTCTTGGATCACGAATGCCCCACTTGGCTTCGCTTTCGATAATCCGGGGATCACGCCGGTTCATTAAGCTCACCCCCGCCTGAAACAAGGCAGATTGCACCATATCTCCCGCACCTTGGGTCACCATTTTTCCGCTCCCCCCATTGGTCACCACATCCTTACCGGTTTGATCTAGAATTGCCCCCACAGAGAAACTCACATCATTACGTAATTGTCCTTTTAGGCAGGATAAAGCCATATCAAAAGGCGTAAAAATATCGGTAATAGGGGGGCCTTGTACCAGGCTAACTGGCTTCTGGTTTGAAGGTGCTAAACCTGTGCAGCCTGTTAAAAAAGAACTAAAAAGGACGGTGACACTTACGAAAGATATATTTCTTCTGGTCAAGGAGAAGTTCAGCATTGTGATTCTCCTGGTCTGTTACTCAAATTAAGACAGCGCTGAGGATTTTGATTGGTATTTGAATTGACTGGTGCTTCATTCAACAACTCACTCGTAATATCAATATTATTGTCTGTACCCTCTACATTGATATTATTGGTCGGGGTATTTACCGTACCGATGGAAGTGGTCGAAGTGCTATGAACGGTGGTTTTACCTAATCCAGAATAATAGTCGGACTCCTTAAGTTCGATTAGGTTCGCTTGAACTATATTCTCATTGGAACGGGCACTGGATGATTTCCAACGCTGAGTCCACTCATCAGAGGTGGCATAAGCGTTACTCAGAAAACATAAACCTAATAAACCCAGATTGATAACTAATATTCTCATAATCTTAATATCCTCTGATTTAAGATATTTATTTAATTTTTCGTTTAAGTAAGATTAAATTTATCTGAAAAATATTAAATCACATAAAATTATAAAATGTAGAAAATATCCCTATTCACATATTTTTTTGTTTTACTTAAAAATATAAATTATTGTTTTTATTAAATTAATATATATTTGTTTATTATTTGTGATTTGTAAGAAATCATTATATAAATTTTTTTTGAATATAAAATTCATCCAAAAAACTTGATTAAGATAATATATTTTTTATATTATCAATAATCAAAAATTTATCTAATAAAGATTAGAATTATTATACTTTTTATATTTTAAAAGTCGTAAATTTTTATTTTATTAGAACTTCTATTTAATAAGGATAAATGTCACACTTTATTTAAAATACAATTAATCAATCACAATAAAGATTACTTATAAAGAAACGCCAATATTCAGGTGTATTTTGGCTGAAAAATTTAAATAGCCCCGATAAGAACTCGTTTGCATATTTTTCGACTTCCCTTCCTTTTTCATCTCGAATCCCAAAATAGTCTTTCTAAGAGCACAATATTTAGACTGATAAGAAAAGAACATTTCTGATGATCTTGAGATTTGCCATTTCCTCAATGACAGGTTAAGAATTGCGTTAATCAACCAAGAAGGCATATATTTACAGCTGAAATACAATGTTTTAGCGTGAACTCAACTAGAATCAAGTGAGTATGCAATGTTTCTGATTTGCGAATTCAAAACTTATCTAGTGTGTTGTTGTATGTTATGAATAAGTGCTGATCAGGGCACACATCCTATTCCCGACAAACCTAAAACAAGCACATCTCAATCCTTGATGGAACAATCTATGCAATGTCCTAAATGTGGCTCAGCTGATATCGAACAGCGCGATCATGAACAGAATTTAAAGAAAATTGGCGGCATTCTCATGAGTTCAGCGGGTGCAACTGCAGGGACTGTAGGTGGCGCTGCTTCGGGTGCATCGATTGGCGCTGCAATTGGTACAGTAGCCGGACCTTTAGGTGTGATTGTCGGCGGAACCGTAGGCACTTTTGTCGGTGCAATCAGTGTCGGAATTACCGGCGGTGTGGTCGGTAATTTTCTGGGGAAAAAAGCCGGGGTTTCTGTCGACCGTAATCTGTTTCAGGATTATCAATGTCTGAAATGCAAATACAGATTTAGTCAAAAAGATCAAAAAGATCAAAAAGATCAAAAAGATCAAAAAGATCAAAAAGAAGCCTAATAAAATTCAGGAAATGAAGTTCATCCTTCATTTCCTGTGAGTGTTTTTCAGACTCGATTGAGTTTCAGTACCACTTCACCTAAACGCTTGCCTTGTACTTCACACAGAATTTTTTCATCCGGACTCAAGCCCTGATCATGCCGTGGGCCGCTGACATGACTAGCACCATAAGGTGTGCCACCAGTTTTGGTATTCGAGAGTGCAGGTGTTGCGTTACTAAGCCCCATGATCATCATGCCATGATGGAACAACGGCAGCAGCATGGTCAGCAAAGTACTTTCCTGTCCACCATGCATGGAACCTGATGCCGTAAACACGCAAGCCGGTTTACCGTGTAGCGCTCCATTCAGCCACAGACTCGTAGTCTGATCCCAAAAATATTTCATTTCAGAAGCCATGTTACCAAAACGGGTCGGTGAACCGAGCGCCAGGCCGGCACACTGCGCCAGATCATCCAGAGTACAGTAAATATCCCCTTCTGCCGGAATACTCGGTTCAGCGACTTTTACCATGCTGGATATATTTGGAACTGTCCTGATTTTTACTGCCACGCCTGTCGCTTCAATTCCATTGGCAATTAAATGCGCCATTTCTTTGGTTGAGCCATATTTGCTGTAATATAAAACAAGGACATAAGGTTGCATCATGGTTCTTAGTCATTACTTAAAAAAATAAAACTATACGATACTTTGCAAGTTTTTTGGTTAAGCTGATGGTGAAAATTCATGATGATTAAAAAAATTGAGATTGGATGCAGATGATTGTTAAGTATTTAAAGAAATTACCTTTCTATGAAAAACACTGGTTTCAATTTGTTTTATTTGTACTTCGACGCTTTGAAGCAGACCGCTGTCGCGAACAGGCAGGTTCCCTGACCTACACTACCCTGTTTGCGGTGGTGCCTATGCTGACGGTTTTTCTGGTAATTATCTCTTCCATTAAAGCGCTGGAACCTGCGCGGCAGCAATTGCAACAACTGATCTATAGTAATTTTTTACCCAAAACTACAATTGCCTTTGATAAGGCCCTGAATGCCTTTACCGATAAATCCAGCAATCTCACCATCATTGGTATTCTGTTCTTGTTTGTGACGACAGTATTGATGCTCAGCAGTATCGAAACGGTGTTTAACCGCATTTGGCGCGTGACTGAAACGCGGGGCGGAATTATGGGCTTTATGCGTTACTGGACCATTATTTCGCTGGGGCCGATTTTACTCGGCAGTGCGTTTGTGATTTCCTCGACCGTGGCATCCATGAGCATTCTCAGCAATAACTTTGCCGGTTATGAGCTGGATGGTGCCTTTGTTCTCTGGGCTATTTCATTTTCTTTGACTGTACTCGGATTTTTCATTTTGAACTGGACCATCCCGAATCGTAGTGTACCGCTTAAATCTGCCTTTATTGCCGGTCTGTTTAGTGCCGTGGTGTTTGAGCTGCTGAAAAATCTGTTTGGCTATATCATGTCAAACTTTACCAGCTATGAGATCGTCTATGGTGCCTTCGCCGCCGTGCCGATTTTCCTGCTCTGGATTTATCTGTCGTGGATTATTGTGTTATTGGGGGTTGAAATCAGCTATGCCCTGACGGCGTTTGAATCTGGGCAGGACAATAAACGCCATCCCATCGTCATGCTGCTGGATCTGTTAGAATTATTTTATAAAAAGCAGAAAACTGGTGAAAGCATCAGTGAAGCCCAAGCACTTGAGGTCTTAGGCCGAGATGAAATTGGACGCTGGCCGAGCTATGTCGCCATGTTTGAAAAGCAGAATCTAATCAAACGTACCGATGAAAATGAATATGTGCTGGTTCGTGATCTGGATCAGGTCAGCTTCTGGAATTTTTATCTGCAATTACCCTATCCACTGCCACGCAAAAACCATCTCACCAATGCCCAGACTGATGACATCTGGATGCAAAATTTCTCACCTAGATTACAGGAAACCGATCAATATCTGGAAGAAAAACTCAATTTTCCATTGTCCGAACTGTTCCGACATAAATAAAAAAATCCTCTCGCTTGAGAGGATTTTTTTAACTGATAGCGGTAGATTTCCAGCAGACTATAGCGCCTGCAGTCACCAAACCCGTCCCGATCCAAAAACTGAGTTCGGGTCTGACATCCAGAATCAGCATTGACATGACCGAAGAAAGAATCGGCATAAAATAGGTGGCTAAAATCAGCACCTTGATATTGCCGAACTGCATACTCTGATTCCAGTTACTATAGGCGATGCCAATCAGACTACCCACCACTGCAATTCCCAACCATAGCTTGAATGTGGGCATGATAAAAGGTTCGTTTAATCCTAAATGTAAGAACCATAAGCTAATTACAGCGACCAAAAAGAAAATCGGTACACCATTTTGTCCGCGGCCATAGGTCCTAGTTAGAACGCAGTAGCAAGGCCATAACAAAGCGCCGAGAAAGGCAAAGCCATAGGCCCAAGGATTTTCAGCTAAAGCCTGCATAAACTTCGGCAGATTAGTGATTTCTGGATTGACCACCAGCATCAGTCCCATTACGGCGAGCAGAAAGCCGGGAATTACCCAGAGGCGGGCCTGTAACTGTCGGGCAAAAATCGAAAAAATAATCATCAAGGGTGGCCACAGATAATTAATCATGGCAATCAGCATCACTTGTTCACGATTATCCGACCATGCCACAGCAACCAGAAATAGAATCTCATAAGCCACAAATAAAGCGCCACAACCGAGCAGATAACGCTTGGACATTTGCGTGATTTTTGGAAAGCTGGTGAATGCCAGAATCGCCAGACTGCTAAAACTATAAATTAAAGCAATCCCCTGCACTGCACTGGTGGATTCAGTAATCAGTTTCACTACAGCGACCAGACTGGCCCAGATCAGAATAGAAGACAGACCAATCCAGGTTGCTAAATTTACAGACCAGATTTTCATGCTTGCTCTTGAATGGTTTTATTGATATTGGGTTTTTTCAGCCATCCCTGCAAACTCACCAGAATCACGCCCAGCATGACCATACAGGTGCCGATAATAAAATTGATTTCGATGTGTTCATCCAGAATCAGCACCCCAAACAACATGCCAAATACAGGGGTCAAAAAGGAAAACACCCCCAGCCGCGATGCCAGATAATGTTTCAGCATCCAGAACCAGATCAGATAACTAGCAAAGGAAATCACCACAGTATGAAAAACCAGACTGGAAATAGACAACACCGTCCATTGAATAGCTGCTTGCCCAGTCAGAACAGCCAGAGGCAATAACAGGATTCCACCCATTAATAATTGATAGAACAAAGTCTGGGTTGCAGGCGCTTCAGCCAGCCGGCTCAGACGTACACTGACTGTAGTGGCTGCCCAGAATACGCCGCCAAGCAAAGCCAAAAAATCTCCCCACAAGGCATCAGTCTGTAGACCTGACCCCGTTTGTGGACGCAACAGAAAGCTGACTACAATTCCGCTAAAGGCGAGAAATATTCCGCCCCATTGCACAGCTGACAAACGCTCTGCCGGCAATTTCCAGTGCAAACCCAAAGCCACAAAAATCGGCGCGGTATAGAGTAAAACAATCGTATGCGAGGCTGAGGTATAACGCAGTGCCTCACCAATCAGATAGAATTCGGTTGCAAACAACACACCGACCAGCAATCCTGCAGGTAAATAGCGTGCATTCCAGAGTTGACGGCGCACGCTCTGCTGAATCAAGGGATAAACCATCAGGGTAGACAAGGCTGAACGCAAAGCAATTTGCATCAGGGCTGAAATATCACTGGCGGCCCACTTCAGTACCACCTGTTGTAAACCCCACAACATACATAATACAAACATGATGACAGATGCTTTGGCATCTAACGGCTGACGCTGGCTCACATACGGTCCTATTGCTCATTTGGAAAGTACACTATAAAAGTGTCAGAAATAAAAGATATACTTCAAAACAGACAAATGATGGTGTTATTCAGGCAATTTCGGTGATGCATAAAAAAATCCAAGCAGATTCAGCTTCGCTCAAGCAACTTCCGACCCATGATCTGATTCAAGCACCACTCTGGATCAGTTTTAGAGAGGATCCTGCGCAATCTATTTATCCGCTGCATGGCCATGCCTGGGGAGAATTTGTCTATGCTTTTCATGGCGTGATGGAAGTGAATATTAATCATATAAATTATGTGACGCCTTCACCTCACGGCATCTGGCTCCCGCCAAATTTACAGCATCGTGGTCTGAACCGTACCGCGGTTTCTCATGGCACCCTGTATGTGCATGAATCACTATGCAGCCAACTCCCTACTCAACCGGGTATCTTGCTCAGTGCGCCTCTGGTCACTGCTTTATTTACCCACCTGAAACAACTGCATCAGCAAGACCATCCAGCACTCGAGAATTCAGCTGAATATCAGCGTCTGCTACAGGTACTGCTCGATCAGCTCCAGCAAGCCCAACTGGTCAGCAGTTATCTACCGCATTCAGAACATGCATTGCTGAAACAGATTTTAGATTATTTACATCAGCATCCGGCAGATCAAAGCTCGCTGCAGCAACTGGCCGAACGCGTCAATTTAACCGAGCGGACGCTAGCGCGATATAGCCAGAAAGAACTGGGAATGTCACTGCATGAATGGCGGCAACGCCTGAAAGTGATGCAGGCCATGTCTTTATTAAATGCAGGTCATAGCGTTGAAAGCATCGCCTTTGATCTGGGCTATGCCAATGCCTCGGCATTTATCAACATGTTTAAACGCTGGATGGGAAGCACCCCAGATCAATTTCGCAAACGTTATACTGTTAATGAATAAAATGATGCATATGAAAAAGGAGCCAATAGGCTCCTTTGATTCAAAATCTTGGTTATTTCACAAAAGTCGTCCAGACATAATCCTGAGACTGCCCTTTGAGGGTCATTTTCAGTTGATCGCCTGAATGCAATGCTGCAACACCTGCCGGGGTACCGGTCATCACCACATCCCCTTCTTCCAAAGTAAAGACCTGACTGATGTCAGCCAGCAAGGTCGCAATATCAAAAATCAATAAAGCAGTATCACCTTTTTGACGCAGCTCATCATTGACTTGCAGTGTGTAATGCACATCTTTCCAGTCAGTGACTACATCGGCGACAGGTACCCAATCCGACAACAGACAAGAGCCATCAAAGGCTTTGGCACGTTCCCAAGGCTGGCCTTTTTTCTTGAGATCATCCTGTAAATCACGCAAAGTTAAGTCCAGACCTAAAGTCACCGCACCCACAGCTTCAAGTGCTTTCAGAGGATCGCTTTCTTTGCTTAAAGTCCGGTCAATACGCAAGCTGAGTTCACATTCATAATGACAATTGCCCCATTCCGGATTCCACTCAATGCCTGCTTCGAGCGAACTTAAGGCACTCGGTGGCTTGATAAACAATACCGGACGATCAGGGATCGCATTGCCGAGTTCTTTGGCATGATCGGCATAACTGCGACCCACACAAACGATTTTGGATGGACGTGTGCTCATGATCAAAACTTCCCTTTTCCTTTTATAGATATCTGAATTATTTTTTAAATGTATGCTCGAACATACTCTGTTCAGTGCCGTCCTTAAATGCACGCTTCGGCACAATAACCACGGTACGGTTTTTCAATTCCAGCATATAAGTCAGTTTACCAACAGCAAAATTCTGCACTTCGCTATATGGCACCAGCTTGCTACGATCATTGGTAAAAATTTCCGCATAGTCCTGATACAAATCAATACCCTGTTCGCTTTTACCAAACTGATATTTAACAAACTGGCGTTTAAACATCATCGGCAGGAACCAGTAACGCATGATGCCTTGCAGAATCAGGAAGAATGCACCCAAAGCCACGTAATAACGTCCGACGCCATCAAAGCCCATCGAGAAACCCCAGATGATGATCCCGATACTGACCAAAGGGGTCAGAAAACGTGAAATCTGCTTTTTGCCAAACGTCGCCAGGGCAAAACCATCCTGAGATTCTTCTAAAGTCAGAAAATAACGGGTCGATAAAGTCGGTGCTGACTCAGTCATAGCATCACATCAAAAATAAAATCTTGCCCAATACTATACCAAAATATCCATAGCGCTTATGGCCTGTCGCATCAATTACATAACTTTGCTTTGGAAATACGTGCATTTGGTTTTAAATAAACAGCAATTAAAACAAAAAATACGCAACAGGATGTTGAATGAAAGGATTAAAGCAATGCATGCTCATCGGTGTTTGTTTGGCAGCTTCTGCTCCAGCACTGGCCAAAATCATTGCCTGGAATGCCGAAATACCAAGCAGTCTGAGTGCTTATCAAGGCAATGCCCAGCAACTGGCAGAATTAACCGGCGAGCGGATTCTGATTTATGCGCATCCAACCAGTAAAACCCAGCTTCCCACCTTAAACAGTAATGCAGCCAGCAAGACACAGTTTTATAGTGCGGCTGTGGTATTACCGGTAGCTGAAGCTCAGGTCGAAAAATTGCTGCGCCATTATCCGAATTATGTCGGCCTGTTTCCGACCTTAAAGTCGGCCAAAGTGCTGGAGCAGCAGGGTTCGATTCAGCAGGTTAAATATCAGGTTCATATCCCGACCCCGATTCCAGTCTTGAACTTTAAAGAAACCGTAGTGATGCAGCATCATCTGGGTGAAAACAGCATCAGCACCTTAATTATTGATGCGCCAATTCCCTATGGTGCGGGAAAACTGGAATGGTTTGCACTGGGTCCGCATAAAACGCTGGTGACTGTCACCCAATGGGGCGACCTGAATCAGCCCAAAGGCTTTTTATTCAGTAAAATCCTGAATGCGCTGCCTGAAGCCAAACTCGGCATTCCGCCGAGTACCAATGCATTTCTACTGGAAGCACTACAACAGCGCTTTGAAACCGATCATACACCGGCACTAGCAACTCCAATTCCGCAGATGAGATTCAACCCTCAACAGCTACAAAAAATTGCCCAGATCAGCCAAAAATCAGGGCAACCGGTCAGTTTCATTTTACCGAGCTATCAGGTCAAAGAAGGAAAAGCCTCAGAAAATTTAAGATTTAGCAGCACCTATCAATATTTTGCGCATCCGGTCGAAAAATTGCGACCGTGGTTAGCGGCTGAAGCGACGCAGCAGCTTTTTCCTCGGCAGATCAAGAAAGTCGAACTGAATCCGGTCAATACTCAGAATATAGATGCCAACTATAAGGTGTCGGTGGGTTTGGGCGTGATTCAGATCCCGTTTAATTTTAAGATGCATTTTTACCAACCTGATTCCCTGCAAAACCAGTTCAATGCCAATGGCGGTGACTTGAAGTTTGTGAAAGGTGGTATGCGCTTATTGCCGCAGTCACAAGGTACCTTATTTCAAATCACCAGCAGTATGAAAATTCACGATCAGGCGCCGTTCTTATTAAGAGCCATGCGTAGCATGCCCTATCATGATATTTTACCAGCAGTGGGTGGTAATACCGTTTATGCACTGAAAGTGCAGCAGAAATTAAGATGAGCAGGAAGCAGAGAGTTATTGGTTTTTTATATGAAAAATAGTTAAAAATCACAGACGTAAAAAAACCGCATCAACGTGCGGTTTTTTCAGAATTCTTATCAAGATTGGTGCGCTCAGAGAGATTCGAACTCCCGACCCCTTAGTTCGTAGCCAAGTGCTCTATCCAGCTGAGCTATGAGCGCGACGTCTTGATGGGGTGCATTATACGAGCTTTTTCAGTCTTGTTAAGTGTTTTTTAATAAAATCACAACTGAATGTACAGTAATTAAACGATACATCAGAATTTATAGTTTTCTGCTGAAAACTTCTGCGGATTTAGAGCTAAAAGCACTTAATTAATTCAACTAAAAAGCTATTTTTTCCAAAAAATTCCAGCACCACGCAATGGGGGAGCCTTAAGTATTCTCAACCAAGTATTTAGCCAGAATAGAATTCAAATATAAAACGACCGTCACCCTTGTATTCTTTATCACTCGCCTATTGTTCCAGTCTTTACTGCTCCTGCTCTTTGATAATGCGTAAACACAATACCATTTGAGCTAGCCAGATGATCTATCAATTGAAAAGCGGCGGGTATTGATTCATGGCTAAACAGGCGTTTGCCAACACCCAGAATGATTGGAAAAGTCAGCAGACGAAGTTCATCCACAAGCTCATATTTAAAAAGCGCCTGTACCACTGCAGCACTGCCATAAACTCGAATATCCCCCTCTCCTGATGCTTTAAGCTTGATTACCTCATCAATGCTTTTCAGAAAAAGGGTATTTTGCCAGTCGGAATCCTCCAGACTGGTAGAAAGGACATATTTATTGACGTCATTAATTCCCAGCCAGTCTTCAGTATGTGTGGGCCAGTAAGATTCAAAAATCTGAAAAGTACGTTTCCCTAAAAGAATATCGGAGGGCTGCATCCATTTTTGCATAATGAAATCAAATGCCGGATCAGGTTCCCCGTTAAAATACGGTGCCACCCAGCCACCATATTGAAAACCACCAGATAGATCTTCTTCCGGGCCGCCGGGCCCCTGCATCACGCCATCGAGGGTCAAAAACTCCTGGACAATGATTTTTCTCATCACGACTGCCTTTATTTTTATTCACTCGCCTGAGACTTATTTTTAGCACGTGATGTCTGGTGTTTCTGTAAATTTTAGGCACAAAAAAACCGCAACATGTGCGGTTAATTGTTCAAGTTGGTGCGCTCAGAGAGATTCGAACTCCCGACCCCTTAGTTCGTAGCCAAGTGCTCTATCCAGCTGAGCTATGAGCGCGTAACTTGTGTGCCTCGGTTGGCAATACGTTTTTTCTGCTTAACTTACTTGGTGCGCTCAGAGAGATTCGAACTCCCGACCCCTTAGTTCGTAGCCAAGTGCTCTATCCAGCTGAGCTATGAGCGCGCGACGTAAGTAAGCGTGGCGGTGAGAGAGGGATTCGAACCCTCGATACAGTTACCCGTATGCGTCCTTAGCAGGGACGTGGTTTCAGCCACTCACCCATCTCACCGTAACGTGCGGCCATAATACAAATTTCGGCATGGCACTGCAAGCGCAGCATCAAAAAAAAGTGCATATTTTTGCTCGTTTAAATACTTTTTAAGCAATTCCTCGATTTTTCGTGCATTTTGATAGTAAAAAACTGCATAAATTTCCAATTATCGAAAATTAACAGAAAATTGAAAACTTAAATGGATTATTGCAATCATTTACGTGCAGTCTGCGCACACATGTTTTATGCTAAACCTATCTCCTAAGATAAATTTAAAGACATGATGAAAAACTGGGTCGATCCTGAAGCAAAAGCTGAAGCCGAACGTTATGACAACCCTATCCCTAGCCGCACGCTCATTTTAGAAACCATCGAAAAGAACAATGCCCAGTCCCATGCAGACTTGGTCGAACATTTTGAAATTGCAGATCAAAAAAGTATTGATGCCCTGAGCCATCGTTTAATTGCGATGGTGCGTGACGGGCAACTGATGAAAGATGGCTACAAGTTTCAGATTGCCGTCGAGCAACCTGAATCCGAAGCGACGGTTTATATCAATTCCCGAGGGATGGGAACTGCCAACATTTCTGGCCAGGACGACTTATTATTGGCTGAGCGTGAACTGCGTCTGGTCTTTAATGGTGACCGCGTTAAAGTGCGTCAGACTTCGGTAGACCGTAAAGGTAAGGCCTGGGGCTATATTACTGAAGTTGTGCAGCATCGTGTCAAACAGATCATTGGTAAAGTGTCAGAGTATGATGGTGAATACTTTATCCAGCCAGCCAACCCGAATGCACATCAGCCAATTACCCTTGAAAAAGAACTGATTGAACATGCCCAAGTCAATCTGGGTGACTCGATTCGTGTGGCGATTGATACCTATCCGACCCGTGAAGAATTCGCGACTGGGCATATTGTGCAGTCCATGGCAGACAAGGCCGATACTGAAATCATCATTCCACAAACCATTTTAGAATATGGTTTGCCTTATGAATTCCCGGAAGAAGTTGTTAAAGAAGCCGAGAGCTTTAAAGAACCAACGGCCAAAGACCATGAGGGTCGTGTGGATCTGCGTGATTTAGCCTTAGTTACTATTGACGGTGAAGATGCACGTGACTTTGATGATGCCGTTTATGCCGAAAAACGTCCCGGCGGTGGTTATCGTGTAGTCGTAGCCATTGCCGATGTCAGCCATTATGTGCGTCCAGGCAAACCGCTGGATGATGAAGCGCAGGAACGCGGGACGTCAGTCTACTTCCCGCACTTTGTTTTACCGATGCTGCCTGAAGCATTGTCGAATGGCCTGTGTTCGTTAAATCCGAATGTTGACCGCCTATGTATGGTCTGTGATTTAAAACTGTCACGTGCTGGCCGTGTTACCGGTTTTGAGTTCTATCCATCTGTTATGCATTCCAAGGCACGTTTGACCTATGATCAGGTCGCACAGTATCTGGAAGGTGACAGTCAAGCCATTACCGAAGACCGTGAAGTTCGCAAGTCGATCAACACCCTGTTCCAGCTTTATCAAGTTCTTAAAAGTTTACGTGCTGAACGCCATGCCATGGAATTTGAAACCGTCGAAACTTACATGACCTTCGACGAACTGGGCGGAATTAAAGAAATTTTGCCGCGTAGCCGTAATGATGCGCATAAGCTGATTGAAGAATGTATGTTGCTGGCCAACGTGGCAGCCGCAGAATATGCATTGAAAAATGAAATGCCAATGTTGTACCGTGTGCATGAGCCACCAGAGTTCTCACGTATCCAGAAAGTCCGTGACTTCGTCAAGCTGCTGGGTTTGAATTTCCCGGAACAGCCGACTCAGAAAGATTATCAGGCGGTGATTGAAGCGACCAAAGAACGGATTGATGCACCAAGTATTCATGCCGTGTTATTACGCTCCATGATGCAGGCTTACTATGGTGCGAGTAATGCAGGCCATTATGGTCTGGCTTATGAAGCCTATACACATTTCACTTCACCAATTCGCCGTTATCCGGATTTGTTATTGCATCGTGCAATCAAAGCACATTTAAATAACAAGCCATCTCCGCTTTCAGGCGGTGCTTTAGATGAAGCTGGTGACCATTTCTCTGCCACAGAACGTCGTGCAGATGAAGCGTCGCGCTCGGTGACGACCTGGTTGAAATGTCATTATATGCAGCAGCATCTGGGCGAAGAATTTGTCGGCATTATTAGTGCAACGGCAGAATTTGGCCTGTTTGTCACGTTAAAAGATCTGTATGTCGATGGTATGGTGCATGTCAGCCAGCTAGGTGATGACTTCTTTGTCTTTGATCAAAGCAGCCAGAATCTGATCGGCCAGAACCGTGGTCAGGTCTTTGGTCTGGGTGATGAAGTCAAAATCAAGGTTGCCGGTGTCAATCTGGAAGAACGTAAGATCGATTTTGAACTGGTGCAACAACTCAGTCATGCCGGCCGTGCAGTTCGTGCCCGTGCACCGCGCGTGAGTGAGAAAAAACCAGTATCACGTCCAGCAGCGACAGAAGAAGTGTTTGGCAATAATGAACGTGAATCTAAATCCAACTTGAGCGCCGATGGAGAACAACCCATACGACGCAAAAAAGGAAAAGGAAAACCCAGCTCTTACAGTAAAAAGTCTGCTAAACCATCTGCAGGAAAGCCTGAAGCAAAGGTTAAAGATAAAGTAAAGAAAAAGGCCAAGGTCAAAAAGAAAAAGTCGAATGCAAAAGCCAAGACTGAATAATTTTTGATGGTTTAAAAAGAGCGCTATGGCGCTCTTTTTTATTCATAATCAAAATACTAACTAGAAATAAAAAGGAATTATAAATTGGAAGTTATTAATATTCTAACATTAATCATTTCTCTTATGGCTCTGCTCGTAACCTACGCAGTATTTAAATCCGATCAGCAACCACAAATTATTAGGGTCTGTTGACATTTACTGTTCATAATTAACCCTATAAAGGTAGCCATAAAAATATACAGGCTAAAGCAACAGAACTTTGATAATTTCTTTTGAGCTTGTCA
>NZ_JBQGUZ010000027.1:0-33937 GCF_052078135.1 Acinetobacter lwoffii | reverse complement strand
GATATGACAAGCTCAAAAGAAATTATCAAAGTTCTGTTGCTTTAGCCTGTATATTTTTATGGCTACCTTTATAGGGTTAATTATGAACAGTAAATGTCAACAGACCCTAAAAAGATTAGGACTTATTTTAGGAAACAGTGATAGGTCTGAAATTCATCATCCTTGATAAATCCCATAGATTCGTACAATTTATGCGATTGATAATTGTTTTTTTGGGTTTCCAAGGTAATTCTTAAGGCCTGTTCATGTTTGGCAAATAAAATCGCGGTATCAATCAGTTGTTTGGCTGCGCCCTGACGCCGAAAAACCGGCGTGATATAAACATCATCCAGAATATAATAAGTCGAGCAGGCCACCGAAGAAAAACCCAGATACAGGATAATAAAGCCGGTAAAGGTATCATCTTTGGTATTGATAAAAATGACGGTCTGCCCATCTTCAAAACGCTGTTTTAAAAATTGGTAAGAGAGTTCAGGATTGGAAGACGTACCATAAAACTGTCGATATTCATCAAATAATACCGCCAGCTGATTCAGGTCTGCTGACTGGGCGCGTCGTACGAGCATTGCATACTCCAGCTAATTTTTTATTGATAATCAGCATCAAGCATAGCGAAGTTTGGGAGTGGCAGGCTTTAGAAATTGTTCGGAAATGCAACAATGTTAAATTTTGTCGCTTTCACCCAAAATGGCATTTAGTTCTTCAAATAAATCAAGATGATCATCATCCAACTGGATATCCTGATCATCCAGCAGATTCAGGGCAGAACTGGAAAGCGCATTTTGCTCGGTTTTCGCTTCATTTTGTTTTAGCTTGCGCAGGCGAATCAGTTGTTCTAGGTTGATATTCTGGTTTTCAATCGAGAAGGGGATCGATTTGGTAATCACCACTTGCTTGAAAAAAAGACGCACGGCCTGAGCTGGCGTAATCCCCAATTGCTTAAATACCGCAAAGGCTTGTTTCTTCTCTTGCGAGTCCAAGCGAATTTGATAAACTTCAGTTTTTCTCATAATATTTTTAAAGCTTTAAATTACTTAACTTTTCGCCTTTATTCTAATCAATTACGTTTGAAATTCAATCTTAAAGCGACCGATTTTAGAAAATAATCTGTAATGACAAGCGATTTACAGTGTCAATTCAAGTTGCGAGCTGAAATTCATGCTTTTCTGCGTGATCGGATCGATGAATTGAATATGTTTGGCCAATAAACTTAAAGGTGCATAAAAATCATCTTCCGCCTTGTGCGCTACCTGTGGATAAAAGGGATCATGACGGATCGGAATACCCAGATGATTCAAGTGCACCCGTAATTGGTGCTGTTTGCCAGTATGCGGTTTCAACTCATATTTAGCCCATTCTGTATTATGTTCCAGCAGGTCAATCGCCGTCTCGCTATTTGGCGTTCCGTCTAGCACGTGCATGATATAAAAAGGCTGTCCCTTTTCCATTCTTAATCGCGTGATCAATGGAAATTTTAAATCAGGATGATAGGCCGCAATCGCATGATAGGTTTTTTGTACCTGCCGTGTAGCAAACATCTGCTGATATAGGCCACGTGATTCCACGCATTTGGAAATCAGGACCACACCTGCCGTTTCACGATCTAGCCGGTGAATGGGTGTTAAATGTTCATTGCCGGTCTGCTTTTTAAGCCGAACCAATAGCGTTTCCTGCACATATTGTCCGGTCGGGCTCATAGTCAAAAAATGCGGTTTATCGACCACCATGAAATGCTCATTTTCAAATAAAATCTGATGTTGAAAAGGAACATGCACTTCATGTGCCAAAAAGCGATAATAGAAACAGTGGCTATTGGCCTGAAATGGACTTTCTGTGCTTAATTGATTGCCTTGGGCATCGTAGACCAGACCCTCGTTGAAACGGGATTGCCATTCATCTGCTGCGATATGCGCAAATTGCGTGCATAAATAAGCAAAAACTGTCAGAGGCGCATCCGGACTGGCTGGCAAAAACACTTTACTGGCACTGACCCCATTCAGCATAGGCGGGTTAAAATCAACTGTTGATTGCATGGCAGGCAGATTAACCTCTTAAGGAACAGATGCTGTGAAAAAATACAGTTTCTCACACAGGTGAATAGGCTTTTAAAGCGTGGCGATGCTATCATATTTATTCTTTTGCATCATGTCGTGAGTAATATGCCTTATTCATTTAATGTCACTTTAAATCATGAAGACGATACCCAGAAACTGGCCAAGGTTCTGGCGGAAAATTTCCCTGCGGGGGTCGTGTATCTGATTGGTGACCTGGGGGCAGGGAAAACGACCTTAACGCGTTATTATTTGCAACAGCTGGGTCATCAAGGTTCAGTGAAAAGTCCAACGTATACACTGGTCGAACCCTATCAAATTAATGGTCAGGATATTTTTCATTTTGACTTGTATCGTCTGAATGATCCGTATGAACTGGAACTGATGGGCATCCGGGATTACCTGGAAACACCGAGTGCGCTATTTTTATTTGAATGGCCATCTAAAGGTGGTGATGAAATTCCGCAAGCTGACCTGATTATTGAAATTTTAAAATCTGAAGATGAACTTACCCGTACTGCAAGCCTGATTTCATCGAATCTTGCTTTACGAGAGGCTCTGGAGCGTCAATTTTCACATGTCGAATGATTTAAGTCTGCGCCGTATTCGTGCCCTTGATCCTGCACTTGCCAACCAGATTGCCGCAGGTGAGGTGATTGAACGTCCGGCTTCTGTGGTCAAGGAGTTACTGGAAAACTCGATTGATGCGGGGGCGACAGAGCTGATCATTCGGGTCGAACAGGGCGGCAGTACTTTAATTGAAATCATCGACAATGGACGCGGAATTCATCATGAGGATTTACCGCTGGCCGTGATGCGTCATGCCACCAGCAAAATCCAGAGTGCTGATGAGCTGTATGCGATTAGCAGTCTGGGCTTTCGTGGCGAAGCACTGGCGTCGATAGCAGCGGTTTCACGCCTGACCATGATCAGCAGTCAAAGTGACGAGGGCATCGGTTATCAGGTCGAAGTCAATGGCACGGCTTTTGATCATCAGGAAATTCAAGCGGTCGCGGCTTCAAAAGGGACGCATATTCGGGTTCAGGATTTGTTTTTTAATGTGCCTGCACGACGTAAATTCCTGAAAAAACCGGGCACTGAATTTGGTCATATCGAAGAAATTGTGCGCCGTATGGCACTGACGCATTTTGATATCCGTTTTGTGCTAGAACATAATGAAAGCATCAAACTGAATTTACCCGTGGCGGATAGCGGCGCTTTGCGTTTTCAGCGGGTACAGCAATTGCTTGGCCGCCAGTTTACTGAAAATGCCTACTGGATGGATGCAGACAGTATCAACATGCATTTGTCTGGCTGGCTTGGTCATCCTTCGGATGCGCGTTCACAGGCAGATCTGCAATATGTCTATGTGAATGGCCGGATTGTCAAAGACAAAACCATTTCTCATGCCTTGCGGATGGCCTATGACGGCATCTTGCATGGACATCAGCATGCGGCTTATTTACTGTTTTTGGAAGTTGATCCAGAAAATGTGGATGTAAACGTCCATCCGACCAAGCATGAAATTCGCTTCCTGAATCAACGAGAAGTACATGAGTTCGTACGGCATTATGCCAAAGAAACGTTGGCACAATTCCAGACCGCAACTGCAGATTTAGCCGAGGCAATGAAACAGGATGAGCAGCCTGGCTTGACGGCCCCGCAACCGCGTTATCAGGAACAGTTCAGCCTGCATCAGACTGCGCATTCTCAGCCACAGGTGGTGAGAACGACATCTGCCTTAAGTGAAAATGAAACTTCAGATGTGCTGACCGATTTTGCATCTTCAGGTCCACAAACAGTGCATTATTCCCAAGATTACCGTAAATCTTATTCTGGTTCACAGCAGCTGAATAATGCCTTGCAAAGTTATTTAGCACCGCTCAGAGAAAGTTCGGAAACCGAAATATTCAGCCCTGAGCAGTCTTTTCAGACACATGTAAACACTAAAGTGGATGAGCATCCATTGGGCATTGCTATTTCCCAGTTACATGGCATTTATATTCTGGCGCAAAATACCGAAGGTCTGATTATTGTGGATATGCATGCGGCGCATGAACGTATTGTTTTGCAGCAAATGAAATCAGCCTGGGATAAACCTGAATTCTGGACGTCACAGCAACTACTGATTCCAAAGGTCGTAAACATTAGCCGGATGCAGGCGATGCGGGTAGAAGAGCTGAAAGAGCAACTCGCACGTTTGGGTCTGGAAATTGATCAGTATGGTGATGAGCAGGTGATTGTGCGCGGCGTCCCCGCTATTCTACACAAGGCCGATTTTGATGCCTTGATTCCTGAATTATTGAATGATTTAGATCCGGGTGATCAGGCACAAAGTCTATTGCAGAAGCGTGACCAGATTCTGGCAGGCATGGCCTGTCATGGTGCAGTGCGAGCGCATCGTATTTTAAGCCTGTCGGAAATGAATGCTTTATTACGTCAGATGGAACAAACCGAATTTGCCAGTCAATGTAATCATGGCCGCCCGACTTGGCGCGCCTTTCCATTGGCTCAACTAGATAAACTTTTTGGTCGAGGAGAGTAGTTTTACATGTCCAATCAATTGCCGGTCATCAATTTAATGGGGCCAACTGCAAGTGGTAAAACCGCTTTGGCATGTGAACTGTATGAGCAAGGGGGATTTGAGCTGATTTCGGTCGATTCTGCACTGGTTTATCGGGAAATGGACATTGGTACAGCCAAACCTTCTAAAGAGGAACTGGCGCGCTATCCGCATCATCTGATTGATATTATCAGTCCACTTGAAGTGTATTCTGCAGCCAACTTTGTCGAAGATGCTTGCTGCCTGATTGATGATATTCATGCGCGTGGTAAAACCCCGATTCTGGTCGGTGGCACCATGCTGTATTTTAAGGCCTTGCTTGAAGGTTTGTCAGATAACCTACCAAGTGCAGACTATGCTATCCGGGCAGAGATTGAAGCCAAGGGTGAGCAGGAGGGCTGGGAAGCGGTTTATGCAGAATTATGTGCAGTCGATCCGATTGCCGGTGAAAAATTCAAGGTTAGCGACAAGCAGCGCATTATTCGAGCCTTGGAAGTTTTTAAATTGACTGGTGAGCCGATTACAAAACTACAGGCAGAACAACCTAAAAACTTACCATATCGTTACAGTTTCCATAATTATGCACTTATGCCAGATCGGTTAGAATTACATGGGCGTATTGAACAACGTCTGGAAATTATGTGGAAAAGCGGTTTTTTAAATGAAGTTGTGAATTTAATTGAAAAATACGATTTTAATGAAAATTTACCTTCCATGCGTTCAGTGGGTTATCGTCAGGCTATAGAATTCTTAAAAAATGCTGATAAAACCAAGGAAAAGCAACGGGAAATGGAGGATAAATCTTTATTTGCGACACGACAACTTGCAAAACGTCAATATACGTGGTTAAGGTCTTTGCAAGAAAAGCATAAATTTACAACATATTTTACGCTACAGCAGGCTCAAGAAGACTTGCGAAACTGTCACGGATAAAGCAAAATTTAGGGACTATCTTTTTTATAATTTTTAATTGAAAAATAGAGATAGTTTTTGCGCTGATTTTTAATTTTTTTTGGAGTTATAACATGTCTAAAGGTCAAACTTTACAAGATCCATTCTTGAATTCTCTCCGTAAGGAACGTATCCCAGTATCTATCTTCCTGGTAAACGGTATTAAATTACAAGGTCATATCGAATCTTTTGACCAATACGTGGTTTTATTAAAAAATACAGTAAGCCAAATGGTTTATAAGCATGCAATTTCAACTGTAGTACCTGCACGTAATCCACGTCCTGCTGGCGCGCCTGCTAGTCCACAAGGTGCGGGCTTCGGTGGTCAAGGTGCTGCAGGTGGCTTTGGTGGCGGTCAAGGTGCTGGCGGCTTCGGTGGTCAAGGTGGTTTTGGCGGTCAAGGCGGCGGCTTCGGTGGTCAAGGTGGCTTCGGTGGTCAAGGTGGCTTCGGCGGTCAAGGCGGCTTCGGTGGTCAAGGTGCCGGCTTCGGTGGTCAAGGTGGCTTCGGTGGTCAAGGTGCTGGCTTTGGTGGTCAAGGCACTGGTTTTGACAACGACACTAAATTTGAAGACTCTTCAGACGATGAAAACAATCGTTAATCGAGTTTGAAAATTAAAAAACCTCTCTATATGAGAGGTTTTTTTATATCTGTACGTTTTAAGTTTTTTAAATAAAAAGCCAACGAGATGTCGTTGGCTTTTTAGGATTATGGTAAGGCTTAACGGTTACGTTTAGGATCCAGTTGAAGATCTTTGATTTCTACATAAGCATTATTGCGCGTTTCACGTAACCAGCTATCTAATTCGGCATCAAATTGACGTTCACCGAGCAATTGGCGAGCCATACGTTCCTGATATTCCTGTGTCATATCTTGTTGGCGTGTTTCACTCACTTGCAGAATATGCCAGCCAAACTGGGATTGAAATGGTTTACTGAACTGACCTACTGGGGTGCTTTTCATCTGCTGTTCAAATTCAGGTACCATTACCCCTGGGCTAACCCAGCCAAGACTTCCACCATCACGAGCCGAGCCAGTATCATTGGAGAACGTTGAAGCTAAAACAGTAAAATCTTCACCTTGTTTGAGGCGGTTATACAGACTATCAATCATTTGTTTGGCATTTTCAGGACTGACCACTTCAGACGGTTGAATCAGAATGTGTCGTGTTAAATATTGAGGAACAAGGGCTTTCTGTTCGCCACCTTTACGTTCCAAGAGCTTCAGAACATGTACACCATCAGCGACAGGAATCAGTTCAGAAGTTTGACCTGGTTGCAGGGTAGTCACGCGTGCAGCCAGTTCTGCTGGAATTTCTGACAGGTTTCTCACACCCATATCAGCAGCTTCGACTTTAACGCCGCCAGTGCTGTACTTTTTGCCGATCGCCTGAATGTCATTGCTGCTATTTAATTCTTGCTTTACCTGTGTTGCAATTTGTTCAGCATTTTCACCGCTTACCCGTAAATGCAGTACATGGACCTGACTGCCAAGCAAAGCTTGACCTTGCGGGGTATTTAGGAAGTTTTTAACATCTTGATCTGTAATTTGAATACGTGAAGTCACGATTTGTTGACGTAAACGATTCAGTGCTAAATCTTCAGCAATACGGTTGCGTAAAGAAGCATAGGTATTCGGCGCCATGGCATCCAGTTTCTGCTGGAATGCTTCCAGACTCGGTGAACCAGAATCACGGGCAACTTTCAGGACGGCTTCATTTAAAGCTTTTTCATCTGGACGAATATTATAACGTTTAACTTGTTCAAGCTGTGCCTGACGAATAATCAGTTGCTCTAAAGCTTGTTGCTCAAGATATTGTTGTGGTGGAACTGCCTTTTTCTGTTTTTGCAGCTGATGTGAAATTTCGGCTACACCTTGAGCCAGATCACTACGCAGAATAATACTATTGTCGACTACAGCTACAACTTCATCTTTAGGTTGGGCAACAGCAAAAGTCGTCATCGCTGATGAAAGGCATAGCGCAAGTGCGGTTGCTTTAAAAATTTGTTTTAACTGTTTTGTCTTCATTAACGTTCTGTCCAAGTTTGATTGATATTGTTAAAACCTAGAATACGATTTTCTAGTAATGAGGTAAGTTTGCTGCTTAACCCACCTAAGCCTTTCAGGCTGACTTCGGCCATAATAGCGCGTTTGGCTTTGACGTTTGAATCATTAACGTCATCTAAGTCATTGTAATATGAGCGACCATAAACAGAAACTCCCCAACAGCATGACTCATAGTTCACGCCAAGTAAATATTCCCGTGCGACACTATTATCCAGGTCAAATTGCGCATGTCCAACCAGACGCCAGTTGTTGGCAATCGGCTGGATAAATGAACCCACGATCTGGTCATAGTTGTCCTGACGGTTCGGAATATCTTTACGATAAAAATAGCCTAAGTTATAAAGATTGCCTTGATCACCGGTATAATAAACCTGCAAATCTCGTTGGGCATTCGATCCATTCGACATCCAGCTTGAGTTCAGATTAACGTGAACATTATTTGACAGCTGGCTGGTCAGTTGAATTACAGGGCCAGTATGACTTTCACGGTCGAATTCATCTGCATCATTTTCCAACGTTACACGGCGATCTTCAAAGAAAAAGCTCTGTCCAACGCTGGCACGCAGGCGCTCCAGACCTTCTTCATTAAATAGGCTATAGCTCAGACCTAAGGAGGCAAAGTTATTGTCTTCCAGGCGGTCATTACCATAAAAGCGACGCGCACTGAAAAGTTGATCATAATTAATCGAAGCGACGACTGAATCAAAGTTTGGCTGATTCTGCTGGTTCTCATAAGGTGAATACGCATAGAACAGACGAGGCGTTAAGGTCTGTAGATACGTACCTTCTTTTTCAAAAATTAAGCCGGTGTCCAGCGTGAATTGTGGCACCACAATTGAATTATTTTCACTAGACGCGCTACGGCTTTGGGTTTTTTCATCATAGAAAGTATTGATGTTGCGTACAGTCGCCTGAGGAATGAAGAATGACCACGGGGTAAAATGATTATAACGCACGGAAAAGTCATTATAGATCCGTGTACCACTCGGTTGATATACCTTCTCACCCGTTGGATCAGTATCAGCGAAATTTCTCAGATCCTTCTGGAAATATGCTGTGTCGTTATTAAACTCAAGCTGTAATCCCAATGGATTGCCAGTTTTGTAATTGACTAAAAGCTGCGGCAGACGTGCATAAGGACGATCTTCATCCAGTACGGTTGGATCTAGGGTCTGGAAATCTTCGACTTTGAATTGTGCCTTTAAGCCAGGAATACCATTTTTATAATTGACTTCCCAGGCACGGCGTAAGTTCAGGTCAGTTTTAGAGTTCGGGTTATTATCCAGATCGGCAAAGTAATCTTTGTCTGAAGCGTAGTTATATTCAAGGTTGGTTGATAGTTGATTATTGATCTGCCAGTTATGTAAGAAATGCAGGCTTTTACGGTCTTCATCGCTATAGCTTTCATCGGAAGGTAAATAACCTCCCCAAATACGGCCTTCACCATAATTTTCAGTCAGATAGCGAAACTCACCGTCTAACATCGTACCACGATCGCCAATATAACGCGGCGTAATCGTCGCATCATATTGCGGCGCTAAATTCAGGTAAACCGGAACACCCAGTTCCAGACCACCATCATTGGTAAAGCCAAATGTCGGCGTCAGAATACCGGTAGTGCGGCGGTCATCAATCGGGAAGTTGAAATAGGGAACTGCCAAGACCGGAACATCTTTAACATATAGCTTGGTATTGCGGGTTTCACCACGTCCAGTTTCCTGGTTCAGCTTGATCTTTTCTGCCTGGATTTTCCAAGTTGGTTTTTGCTCAGGTGGACAGGTGGTATAGCTCGCATTTTCCAGTTCTACCGTCTCGGTCGAGGTTCTGGCGATCTTTTCTGCCCGACCATGCGCATGTTGCTGCTCGGCAATATAGAAGCTGTTATTTAGGTCGCCTTCTTGGGTCTTTAAATTATAATTAATATCATCACTTTGTGAGAGCAGGCCACCCTGAGCAAGTTGTACCCGACCTTCTGCTTTGGCATAGGTCTGGGTTTGATCAATGGTTACGCGTTCAGCACGAATCTGGCGACCTTGCTGGTCAATGATGACATTGCCTTCTAAATAAGAGTCACCTGCTGGATTGTAGTGTCCATAATCTGCAGTAATGGTGGATGTAGCCTGATCTGGCGCAACGGTTGCTGCATCTGGGGCAATCGGGGTCACCCAGGTGCCTTCACAATAAGCCGAACTTAAGTATTTTTCCTGCCGCTGCTGTGCTTCAGCTGAGGATTTGTCGACATAGTATTGCGAAAAGAATGCTTCACCTGGATAGGTCTCATTTATGCGCTGTTTGAGTTGTTCTGCATTTACATCGGACGAGACATTTGATGCAGCATAGCCGGAGGCTGAGCTGCCACATAAAAGGGTTAAGATCGCAGTCGCTAGAGGATTTATTTTAAAGTGATGCTTCATTTGTCTCATTAACCAATCATGCTTTTATCGCAATTAATTATTGTCGCATCATAGAGAAAAAGTTGATAAGTAGCTACACTTAGCACTTTAAAAACTCAGCCTGTATTAGAATTAATTGCAAATGAATACACAACGCGAACAATTGATACAATCTTGGATTGCCTCTGTACTCGGTTCAGATCAATTTGAAACTCATTTTTTAGCAGGTGATGCCAGCTTCCGTCGTTATGCACGAATCAAACTGAATAATAAAACATTTATGCTGATGGATGCACCACCAGAAAAAGAAGATTGTGTGCCTTTTGTGACGATAGATGAGTTTTTTGATGCACATGGCGTGCGTGTTCCGCATATCGTGGCAAAAGACTTGGAAAATGGCTTTTTACTGCTCGAAGACTTTGGTGATGTATTGCTGTCGAATCTGCTGAATGACGAGACTGTAGATGCCTATTATGAACAAAGTTTTAAACAGCTCATTCAGCTGCAATCGATTGCTGAAGAAGGGCATTTCCCAGCATATTCTTATGAAAAACTGATCTCAGAAATGGAATTGCTGACTGACTGGATGCTGCCAGCGTTAAAGGTTCAACTGACTGAATCAGAAAGCGCCTTGATCAAACGCACTTTTGCGATTTTGGCGAATGCCGCATTGGCACAGCCACAGGTGATCGTGCATCGGGATTTCCATAGTCGTAACTTGATGAAAATCGACAATGAAACCGAACTCGGTGTGATTGATTTTCAGGATGCTGTGATTGGTGCAGATACTTATGACTTGATCTCGATTACCCGCGATGCCTATGTGCAGTGGAATGCCGACCGTGTGTATCGCTGGTTCAAAAATTTCTATGAGTTATTGCCAACATCTGCTAAAGAAGGCCGTGACTTTGAACAGTTTAAAAAAGATGCCGACATGATGGCGATTCAGCGTCATATCAAGATCCTCGGTATTTTTGTGCGCCTATTTGAACGTGATGGCAAGTCGGGTTATCTCAAAGATTTACCACGTGTGATGTGGTATCTGCTCGAGGAATCAAAAGCTTATACTGAACTTCAGCCATTCATGCAGTTTATGCGTGACCGAGTCATGCCAGCCTTTGAAGCTAAATATGGGTCATATGAGGTGGCTGCCTAAATGAAAGCGATGATTTTGGCCGCAGGACTCGGTAATCGTATGCGGCCGCTAACGCTGCATACGCCAAAGCCTTTGCTGGAAGTTGGGGGCAAGCCCTTAATTGTCTGGCATATAGAGAAACTGGCTGCGATCGGTGTTACTGAAATTGTCATCAATACGGCTTGGCTCGGTGAAAAACTCGCAGAAGCTTTGGGCGATGGTTCACGATTTGGCATTAACATCCTTTGGTCACATGAGGGTGAAGGTCTGGAAACCGCTGGTGGAATCATTAATGCCTTGCCGCTACTCGGTGATGAACCTTTTATTCTGTTAAATGGTGATGTCTGGACCACGATGGATTTTGCACCTTTACTGGATATTGATCTAAAGGATAATTTGGCGCATCTCGTACTTGTGCAGAACCCTGAACAACACCCAGAGGGTGATTTCACGCTTGCAGAAGGTAAAGCTTATACCTTTGATCAGCAAGTCGGAGGTGAGAACCTGACTTTTAGTGGTGTATCCGTACTTGATCCGAAGATGTTCCAAGGCTTAGAGACTGGCAAGCGTCCTTTAGCGCCATTGCTAAAAGCGGCAATGCAGAATCAGCAGGTTGCCGCTTCTAAATTGGTAGGCATTTGGGTTGATGTGGGAACCCCGGAGCGTTTAACGGCACTGGATACAGCGATCCATGAAGGGAAGTTTGCTTAAGTGAATATTCGCTAAGCACTGCCTACTGTGCCAATATAGAGAAAACGGTATACTTCCACCTAACTTTTTCGAGCGTAGATTGTTTATGCACATGTTTTTTCAAGAACTAAAGCAGGGTAGCCAGGCTTTGGGTTTAGAGCTATCTGATGAAGCTTTAAATTTATTACTCAAGTATCAGGATGCTTTGGTGTTGTGGAACAAAGCATACAATTTGACTGCAATCCGTGATCCTAAAGAAATGCTGGTCAAGCATCTGCTCGACAGTTTAAGTATTTTAAAGGACTTGCCTGTAGGCAGACTGCTGGATATCGGTACAGGTGGCGGTATGCCGGGCATGATCATTGCTTTATGTCAGCCTGAGCGTGAATGTGTATTACTGGATTCTAACGGTAAAAAAATTCGTTTCCTCAAGCAGTTTATTGCTGACTTAAAACTTAAAAATGTTATTGCCGTGCAAACGCGTGTAGAAAACGAAGACAGCATCAATGAGCTGGGTCAATTTGATGTGATTACCAGTCGTGCCTTTGCATCATTAACAGACTTTGTCGATGCTTCTAAGCCATATATGCACGAACAAACGATTATTGCCTCAATGAAAGGCTTAATTCCTGAAGATGAAGTTGCTACTTTAAAAAATGAATTTAGTTGTGAGATTATTGAACTTAAAGTTCCGCGCTTAGACGAACAGCGTCATTTACTTCTATTAAAACGTATTTAAGATTTTTAAAGGGATTGGGGGCAACATGGCACAAATTATTGCGATTGCAAACCAAAAAGGTGGTGTAGGTAAAACCACAACCGCAGTAAATTTGGCGGCATCTTTAGCTGTGTTAAAAAAACGTGTTTTGCTGGTCGATATGGATTCGCAAGGTAATGCGACCATGGGGTCTGGCATTCAGAAGAATGACCTGCTGTATTCGGTTACCGATGTGTTGCTGGGTGAAGTGCCGATTGAAACGGCGATATCTAAGGCGGAAGTCGGTTACAAGGTACTTGGGGCAAACCGTGATCTGGCTGGGGTTGAGTTGGCGATTGCAGAGCAGGAAGGGCGCGAGTTCATTTTACGGGATGCATTGCAGGAAATTGAATCCTCATTTGATTATATTATTGTTGATTGTGCACCGAGTCTTAGCCTGATTACTGTCAATGCTTTGGCAGCCGTGGATGGTGTGCTGATTCCAATGCAGTGTGAATATTATGCACTGGAAGGTCTGGCGGATTTAACCCAAACCATCGATCGGATTCAGCAAGCATTGAATCCGGACCTGCAAATTGTCGGTGTATTACGCACCATGTACGATGCACGTAATGCCTTAACCCGTGATGTCTCTGAAGAATTAGAACAATATTTCGGTAAAAAACTGTATGAAACCGTAATTCCACGAAATATTCGTCTGGCTGAAGCGCCAGCACACGGTTTGCCGGTGATTTATTTTGAAAAAAGCTCAAAGGGTGCAGTTGCTTACTTAAATCTGGCAGCTGAAGTATTAAAGAAAAGCAAAGTGAAAAAAGGAAGTAAAGCATGACCGTCAAGAAACGTGGACTCGCCAAAGGTCGTGGCTTGGATGCCTTGCTAGGCTCAATTCAAAAAGAAAAATTACAACTCGAAGCTCAAGGTCTTGACCATGGTCAGCTAAAACAGATCGATGTGAACTTGCTCAAGCGCGGTGAATATCAGCCGCGCCGTTATATTAACGAGCAGGATTTGCAGGAACTGGCGGCATCGATTGAAAAGCATGGCATCATGCAGCCCATCGTGATCCGTCCGGTTGACGATGAACGCTATCCATACGAGATTATTGCGGGTGAACGTCGATGGCGTGCTGCACAGCTGGCGGGTTTGACCGAGGTTCCTGCGATTGTACGTGATCTGAATGATCAGGTTGCGATTGCACTGGCCTTGATTGAAAACATCCAGCGTCAGGATCTGAATCCGATTGATCAGGCGATGGCTCTGCAACGTTTCCATGAAGAATTTGGCTTAAGCCATCAGGAAATTGCAGATACCGTGGGTAAAGCGCGTACGACAGTGAGTAACCTACTTCGCCTGCTTAGCCTGGCAGAAGAAGTGAAAGACTTTATGCAGCAGGGTTTGCTGGATATGGGGCATGCACGTGCGATCTTAACCTTAAAAGCTAAAGATCAGCTCAAAGTTGCAGATATCGTAATTGAAAAAAGTCTGTCTGTTCGTCAAACCGAGCAGTTAGTCCGTGATTTCAATACACCTAAACAAGAAAAAGTAAAAGAAGCTGTAGCACCGGATATTCAGCAATTGACTCAGCGCCTTTCAGAGCGTTTCAGTGCAGATGTTAAAATTGACTATAACAAGCAAGGTAAAGGGAAACTGGTTATTAGCTATCACTCTTTAGAAGAGCTGGATGGCATTCTTTCTATTTTAGAAGATGAATAATTTATATATTTTTTTATTGGGGAATAAATTAGATGTGGGAATTGGTTAAAGCAGGTGGCTGGCTTATGCTGCCCCTGGTCTTGTGTTCTATCTTTATGCTGGCGATTTCGATCGAGCGTCTGATTCGCCTGAAAAAGAATGCAGTACTTCCGTTGACACTGTTGATGGGGCCTTCGCAAAATACAGCACAAGTCATGCAAAAAATGAATCAAAGTGCGGCCTTAAAGCAAAGCACTTTGGGTCGGGTATTTACTGCAGGCTATGCCAGCAAGCAGCAAGGTGAGCAGTATGCTCGCGCACAGATGGAAGTGGTGGCATCACAGGAAATTGGTTATCTGGAAAAAAACATTAATTTTCTGGGAACTTTGAGTGCAGTTGCGCCTTTACTCGGTTTATTGGGAACTGTACTTGGGATTATTGAATCTTTCCTGATGATCGATGTAGGTACCGGGAGTGATCCGGTATTGATGATGCCGGGTATTTCCAAGGCTTTAATTACCACGGCAGCCGGTATGTTGATTGCAATTCCTGCACTGTTTGCGCACCGTTATTTTCAGCGTCTGGTTCAGGAATATGTGGCTGAACTTGAACAGCAAGCGACTTTGTTTCATGCGGATCTTTTTTATCGCAATCATGCAGACATAGACCAAGACATGCAAAAAGCCAGCTAGGAGGCGGATGATGAAATTCAAACGCAACCAGGTGGAAGATGTACATATTAATCTGACACCGATGATTGATTGTCTGCTGTTTATTCTGGTCTTTTTGCTGTTATCGACGACTTTTAGCCAAATGAGCCGAATGAATCTGACCTTGCCTGATGCGCAGGGTGTACCGCCTAAAAGCTATGATCAAAAAGTCGAAGTGATTGTGGATGCCAATGGTCATTACGCAGTCAATGGTCAATCCTTGGCCAGTAAGGAAGTCGCGGATTTAAATACTGCAATTAAACAGATTTCTAATGAACGCCGTGATTTAATGTTTGTCATTGCAGCTGACGCAAAAGCCAGCCATCAGGACGTGATTCGTGTCATGGACGTGGCCGGGCAGCTCGGATTTGTAAATATTAATATCAGTACCAAAGTACCCACCCGAGGTTATTAGTGAAGCACGATTTTAAGGTCTATCTTCGCCTTTTAAGTTATTTAAAACCGTTTTGGGGCATTGCATTGCTTGTCCTGCTGGGTTTTTCTATTAATGCCGCTACGGAAGTCTCTGTCGCTAAATTACTGGAATATATTATTGAGGCGATTCAAAATAAAGACCAGAGTTTCACATCACTTTTCCCGTTTTTAGTGGTCATACTCATGTTCTTCCGGGGCCTGGGTTTGTTCATGGGTGGATATTTTACTGCGGTAATTTCCCGGAATCTGGTATTCAACATCCGTCAGGAAGTTTTTGCAAAATTGCTGCGTTTACCGTCCCAGTATTATCTGGATAATACCAGCGGGCATATTACTGCCAAAATCATGTATAACGTTGAACAGCTAACCGCTGCTTCAACTGAAGCTTTAAGAACCTTGTTGCAACAAGGTTTGATCACTCTGGCATTATTAGGCTACCTGTTGTATACCAACTGGCGTCTGACCATGTGTATCCTGATTTTTGCACCCGTCATTGGCTTTATTATCAGTAAAGCTGCAAGACGGATGCGTAAATTATCGCAGCAAGTGCAAGACACCATGGGTGATGTAAACCATGTGGTGCAGGAAACGGTGAATGCCAACCTGATCGTCAAGGGTTTTGGAGGGCAAAGTTATGAGCAGGAACGCTTTAAACAGAACTCGCTGGAAAACTTGCGTCGTGGCTTGAAAATGGTCGCTGTACAACAGTTGAATAGTCCTGTGGTTCAGCTGATCATGTCGATTTCACTGAGTATTGTGATGTTTATTGCCTTGCGTCCGCAAATTCTGGGTGATACCTCTGCGGGTGAATTTGTCGCTTATATTACTGCGGCGGGTATGCTGGCAAGACCGATCAAAGCCTTGACGGATATCAATGAAAAAATTCAACGTGGTATGGCTGCGGCTCATTCGGTATTTGAATTGCTGGATATGCCTGAAGAAAAAAATACCGGGACTTTAACGGATAGCCTGAAAGGCGATATCGAGTTTAAAGATGTCAACTTGATTTATGATGATGGCCATCGTGCTATTCATGACTTTAATTTGCAGGTCAAGGCCGGTGAAACAGTAGCGCTGGTAGGACGTTCTGGTGCAGGAAAAAGTTCTCTGGTGAATCTGCTGGTGCGTTATCAGGATGCAACTTCTGGGCAGATCTTGCTGGATCAGAAACCGATTGAAGATTTTGAAATTACCGCCTTGCGAACCCAGATTGCTATGGTGAACCAGCAAGTAGTACTGTTTAATCGTACCGTGCGGGAAAATATTGCTTATGGTCAGCTCGAAGGTGCTTCCGATGAAGATATTATCGCGGCAGCAAAGGCAGCCTATGCGCATGATTTTATTATGGCACTACCGCAAGGTTATAATACTCAGCTGGGTGCTCAGGGTTTAAACCTGTCTGGTGGCCAGCGTCAGCGCATCGCCATCGCGCGAGCAATTTTGAAAAATGCCTCTATTCTGATTCTGGATGAAGCGACCAGTGCGCTGGATAACGAGTCGGAATACTTTATTCAGCGTGCCTTTGATAAAGCCATGCAGGACCGTACCACCATCGTAATTGCACATCGTCTATCGACGATTGAAAACGCGGATCGTATTGTTGTGATGGATCAGGGCCGTATTGTTGAGCAGGGCAGTCATGCCGAACTGATTGCGCTACATGGTGCTTATTATCAGTTGCATCAGCGTAACTTTGAGGAACAGTAACTTATGGCACTGGCACAAATCATTCAGGATGCTTGGAATGCACAGGCAAAGTGGCTGGTGGTGCTGCGTCCTTTGTCATGGTTGTATCGCCTGGGTTTTGTCAGCAATCACTGGCTTTATCAAAAAGGCATTAAAAAAAGTTATAGTGCACCAATTCCCGTTATGGTAATTGGTAACATCACAGTCGGTGGTAGCGGTAAAACACCTTTGTTGATTCATCTGGTGGATTATTTAACCGAGAAAAATGTTCGGGTAGGCGTGATCAGTCGAGGCTATGGCGGCCAAGGTCCATTTCCTGCCTATGTCGACTTTAATACCTTGCCGGAGATTGTCGGAGATGAGCCTGCCTTGATTGTACAGGCAACAGGCGTGCCGATGGCAGTTGGTCCCAACCGGCAGAAAAGTATCGAGTTATTGCTGCACAAACATGAACTGGATCTGATTATCTGTGATGATGGCCTGCAGCATTGGGCCTTGAATCGCCAGATTGAGTGGATTGTGCTGGATAATAATCGCGGTCTGGGTAATCAGAAACTGCTTCCAGAAGGTTATCTACGTGAACCAGTGACCCGTTTGAAAACGGGAACCGTAATTGAGCATTCGGCTAACCCAAGCTCTGAACTGCATATGCATCTGGCTGCATCACAGCCTTATTTGCTTAATCAGGACAACAATAAAATCTTTGATCCTCAAGCGGCTTTTTATGCGGTAGTCGGCATTGGCTTTCCACAGCGGTTTTATCAGACCTTGCAAAATTTAGGCATAGAACAATTTCAGTGTCATGAGTTTCCAGACCATCATGACTATGACATTGAAGATTTACAGTTCGATGATAACAATCCGATTATTACCACTGAAAAAGACGCAATAAAAATTATGGCGCTACTTAAACAATATCCAGATTTTAAACAGGATATCTGGGTGGTGCCAGTCGATGCAGTCCTATCGCCAGCCTGCTATACAGTCTTGCAGCAACAGTTACAACAATACGGTATTCAAATTTCTTAAGGCTCATTCATTATGAAACACATTGTTATTCCTGCACGTTTCGCCAGTTCACGTTTACCGGGTAAACCTTTGCTGGACATTCATGGTCGTCCCATGATTCTGCGGGTAGTGGACCAAGCCAAAAAAGTGCAAGGTTTTGACGATCTGTGTGTGGCAACTGATGATGAGCGTATTGCAGCCGTTTGCCGTGCTGAAGGCATTGATGTGGTGATTACTTCAGCGGATCATCCTTCAGGCACAGACCGCTTGAGTGAAGTGGCTCGAACTAAAGGCTGGGCCAGTGATGACATCATTGTCAATGTACAGGGGGATGAACCTTTACTGCCGGCGCAACTGGTAAAACAGGTTGCTCAACTCTTGGAAGATCAGCCTGAATCTTCCATGTCGACGCTATGTGAGCCGATCCATCAACTGGATGAATTCAAACGCGACAGCATTGTAAAAGTCGTAATGTCAAAACAGCAGCAGGCACTGTATTTTAGCCGTGCTACCATTCCTTATGACCGTGATGGCGCGAAACTCGCTGAACCGAAGCTGCATGATCAGGCCTATCGTCATTTAGGTCTATATGCCTATCGGGTAAAACTGTTGCAAGAATATGTGACCTGGGAAATGGGTGTGCTGGAGAAACTGGAATCTCTAGAACAGTTACGGGTACTGGAAAATGGACACCGTATTGCCATTGCGGTGGCTGAAGCCAATTTGCCGCCAGGGGTAGATACTCAGGAAGATCTGGATCGCCTGAATCAGATGGATCTTTCCCATTTTGCCTAAGAAGAGTCAAATACATGCCTTTTGATGTCAATGCACATATCTATCCATGGCAGCAACAGGTTTGGGAAACCCTGACCGGGCGCTTTCCCAAGCTTGGACATGGTTTATTGTTTTATGGAAAAAAAGGCTGTGGTAAAGAAGCGTTTACCCAACAGTTTCTGGCTTGGGTGTTATGCCTGAATCGTCAGCCTGCCGGGCCATGTGGTGAATGCAGTAGCTGTCAATGGTTAAAGGCAGATACCCATCCCAACTATGTGCATATCAGTACCGATGACGACAATAAAAAACAGAATGCCAAAATCAAGATCGAGAAGATTCGCGATCTGCTGCCTTTTGTGCAACAGACTGTAGATGGCTGGCGCGTGATTGTGATTGAGCCGGCAGAAGCCTTGAATATTGCCTCTGCCAATGCCTTACTCAAAACACTGGAAGAACCCGGTGATAATACGGTCATTATTTTACTGGCGAATCATTATTTAAAATTGCCCGCGACTATACGCAGTCGTTTGCAGCATTTTGCTTTGGACCGGATTTCCGCAGAACAATTTAGCGATTATGTCCAGAATCAGCTCCCAGATGCAGGTGCTAGCCAACAACAGTTATTGATGAACCTGTCCAATCAGATGCCGTTACAGGCACTAGAGGTTGCACAAAGTGCCTGGCTGCCACTACGTCAGGAATTCCTGCAAGACTGGCAAAAACTGGTCATGCAAAAAAATATGCCGATGGCAATTGCGACCAAATGGAATAAAAACCTGAATTTTGGTGACTTTGCTCAAATGTTTGAATACTTGTTGTCCGATTTAATTTGTGTCAAGCTAAATCAGACGGTGAAAAACATTGACCTTGAATTCAATGTACTTGCCGAACAATATTCATTAGAAGCACTTTTTAAAATTTATGAAGATTTTCAGCGCGCTAAACAATTCCTTGAACAGAATGTCCAAAGCAATCTGGTTATTGATGAATTGTTTATCAAGCTGATGAATCTTTAATTAAGGGGAAATCACATGCAACCACGTATGGGCGGTATTATTCAGGCCAATATTCCTGACATTGAAACACTGTTTGCCAGCTATATGCCTTATGTTGTGGGTGGTGGGCTTTTTATTCCTTCCAAGCAGCCGGTCAAACTGGGCGAAGAGGTTTTTGTATTGACGACTTTGCCTGACCAGACCCAGAAAATTCCTTTAACCGGTAAAGTCATCTGGGTCTCGCAAAAGCAGAATGGCATCAAGCCACAAGGCTTTGGCATCCAGTTAAGCGGTGAAAAAGGCGTTTATTTTAAAAATGAAGCAGATCGTCTGGTTGCAGGTCTTAAATCTGAAGGACGTAAAAGTTACACTATGTAGTTAATTTACCCTTGGTAGGAACGCATCGTGTTTGTAGATACTCATTGTCATTTAACCCTGCTTGATTTGACACCATATCATGGTGATCTGGATCAGGCATTGGCTCAGGCTCGTGAAGCCGGTGTTTCCAAATTCATGAGTATCTCGGTCGATCTGGATGATCATATCGAGCTGGCCAAAATTGCCGCGCGTCATGCAGATGTCGGATATACCGTTGGCGTACATCCTTGCGAAGATGCTGCAACCATGGCGCGTGCCACGACTGAATATCTGGTTGAACTGGCGCAACCGGAGAAAGTCTGGGCACTCGGTGAAACAGGTCTGGACTATTATCACAGTACCGATTTTATTGCAGAGCAAAAGGCCTGTTTCGCCCGGCATATCCATGCGTCACAAATCACCAAAAAACCTGTAGTCGTTCATACCCGTTCCGCCAAGCATGATACCGTTGATATTATTCGCGCGGAAAAATCGACTCACGGGATTTTGCATTGTTTTACCGAAGACTGGGAAACCGCCAAAGCGGTACTGGACTGCGGCTATTATGTGTCATTTTCCGGAATTGTTTCATTTAAAAATGCGCAGGATCTGCGTGATGTCGCCAAACAGGTTCCGCTGGATCGTGTGCTGATTGAAACCGATAGTCCTTATCTTGCGCCAATGCCGTATCGTGGCAAATCTAATGAGCCTAAATACGTTCCTTATGTAGCCAAAGCGCTTTGCGATGTATATGATAAGTCACTGGAAGAAATGGCTTATATCACAAAGCAGAACTTTGAAAATCTTCTGAATTTAAAGTAAATAAAGTTATATAAAGTACAAAGAGAGTTTATAGGGTGAAGATGGATCGTCAAGCTCAGTTTCGAGCAAGAGAAACCTTGATTTTTCAAGTAGCAGAGCAACTCCTGTTAGAAAATGGTGAAGCAGGAATGACGCTTGATGCGCTTGCCGCCGAGCTTGATCTGGCCAAAGGGACACTTTATAAACATTTCCAGAGTAAAGATGAACTATACATGCTGCTGATTATCCGAAATGAGCGCATGTTGCTGGAAATGATTCAGGATAGCGATAAAGCCTTTCCTGAACATCTGGCCTTCTTTATGCTGCATCATTTGCATCATCCTGAACGTACTGTGCTGTTTCATCAAATTGAAGAACGCCTGTCGACGACTGGGGTTGGAATCCAGCACCTGTTTAGCGAACTTTATCAGGTGCGCAAACAGCGCTTACGCCTGATTATCCGTATGACAGAAACTTATCTGGCATCGATCAACAGCCGCATGTCGGTACGCGATTATCTAGCGTCGATCTGGTCGCTGACCCATGGTGCAGCCGCAATTCTCAATTCCAGTTTCTATCAGCGTTACTTGGGTTCACGCGATACCTTGCGTGTGGCCTATATCGATCAGGCGCTGGCTTTGCCCAAGCAGGTGCATTCTGCCGACCAGTTTGTCTAAGGTTGTCCTATGATCAGATCACCTCACAGTGCAGTTCGTGGCTTTACCTTAATCGAATTGATGGTGGTGATTGTGATTATGGGGATTATGGCTTCACTAGTGCTGCTCAATACCAGTGGTGTCGATCAGCGCAAAGCAATGCAGGCACGGGAAATTTTATTAGTAGACTTGCAACGGGTGCTACGCGAGGCCAATGACCAGTCTAGAATACTCGCGCTTGACGTTCGGCCAGCAACAGATGTCACGCCATTTCGTTATGGAATTATAGAATATCGTTCAGCAGCGCAGACTGAACAGAACCTGCAAAATGAGAAATGGCAAAGTTATGCAGATTTTAAATTGCGTAGTTTGCCTGATCATGTTTCCTTTCAGATTCAGGCACTGGAACAGCAGCGTTACGCCAGAGCACAAAACCGTGATCTGACTCAGGAAAATTCACCTCAATTGATCTGGCTCGGCAATGGTGAAGTCAAGCCGGTGCGGATTCAGTTCTTTTTAGAAGACCGTGAAGTGGGTGCTGCGATTGAGATTGATCATCTGGGTAAAATCAATGAAATCTAGATATTTCAAGCAGAATACTGGATTTGGTGCTATCAGGCCGAGTATTACTCGGCTTCATCGTGTGCACTCTGAACAGAGTTCGTCATCTTGCGCTCGGACGAAACGTTGTTTCGTTTATCGCTGCTCCTCAAGCATAGCTTTCGGACTTGCGGCACGGTCGAGTGTTACTCGACTTAATCGTGCCTCAGGTTTTACCTTATTGGAAGTTATGGTGGCCCTGGCAATTTTTGCGACCGCAGCCATGACCTTGACCAAAGTCGCAATGCAATATACCCAATCCACCTCAAATGCCATTCTACGTACCAAAGCACAGTTTGTTGCTTTAAATGAAGTGGCACAAATGGAAATCAATCAGGAATGGATGGAGGGTACGGCTTCTAAACAGCTGACCCAGCAAGGTGAAACTTGGCAGATTGACAAGCGCAGCGAACCGACGGTCAGTCCGAATGTGCAGCGAATCGAATTGCAGGTGAGTCTGGTTAATCAGGACAGTGGTCAGGTTGAATCTGGGATCAGCAGCCTGATGTTCTTTAATCATCGCATGAACAATACTCCATGAAGCCTAAAGGATTTACCCTGGTTGAATTAATGGTCGCAATTGCGATCTTTGCGGTGCTGTCTGCTTTGGGTTGGAAAGTTTTTGATTATATTGTCAAAACCAAAGATCAGAATGTGATTCATGAGCAGCGTTTAGGTCAGCTACAGCAAACCTATCAGCAGATTCTGCGAGATACCGTACAGGCAGTGCCCTTAACGGCCAATATCAATGGGGATATTCAACCGGCTCTGGTGCTGCAGAACGGACGCTTTAATTTCAGTAAAACTGGGGTAACTGACCCTTTGGAAGAAGGAATTTCCCCAGATGAACGCATTGAATATCAGTATCGAGCCGATGAGCAGAAACTTTATCGCTTGAAATACCGGAATCTAAATCAGACCGGTCAAGATCAGCCCGAATCCAGTTTTTTATTGTCGGAAGTGGAACAATTCCAGATCGTCGTACTTAATCCGAATGAACTCACGCAATGGCCGGATACTTCTGCTGATCTGAATCAGTTAGAGCATAAACAGCGTTTGCCTAAAGGGATTAAAATCAATTTAACTGTGAATGGCGTCAGTTATGAATGGATGTTTAGTTTATTAAATACTGACTTTTTGCTTGATACTCAGAACACCGGTCAACCCAGCTCAGAATAATAAGAAATGAAAATGAAGAAAGCGATCATGATCAAGCAGCAGCAGGGCATTGCACTGATTACCATTCTGGTGATGGTAGCGCTAGCGACTATTTTGGCGGCCACGATTGCCCAGCGTCAGGCTGCAACTGCTGAAAGCACTGCCTATTTGATGCGACAAAACCAGTCTCTCATGTATGCCAAGAGTGCCGAGGCCTTTTTTTCTGAATTGCTGGTCAATGATGCTGAAAATGCTGCAGAGGTCGATCATCTGCAGGAAACCTGGGCGCAGCCCATGCCGGCTTTTCCGGTAGATGATGGTTATGTCTCCGGAATTGTGCAGGATGAATCAGGCAAGTTTAATTTAAATAGCCTGATCACCGCCGAAGGCACAGTCAATGAAAATGCCAAGGCATGGTTTGAGTTGATTCTAAAACGTGCCGGTTTGCCGGAACAGCTGAGTGAAGCAGTCATTGACTGGCAGGATGCAGACGAGCTGGTCAGTGGGGGCATGGGTGCAGAATCCAATTATTATCAGGGTTTGCCGAATGGTTCTCTGCCTCCGAATGCTAAATTTCATAGCGTTGAAGAGCTGAAACTGGTACGAGGTTTTGAAGAGAATAAGTACAAACTAATCGCACCTTATCTAAGTACTGCGTCTGTAGCAGATACTACGGTCAATATTAATACCGCATCTGCATTTCTTTTGGCCAGTATGGATGAAAAGCTGGATGTGAATACTGTGCAGCAATTGCTGGATCGCCGTCAGGCAAATCTGGAATATTTTTCCAATGTGGCTGATCTCTGGACACTAGAACCCTTTGTTCAGGTCGATGCGGACAAGCGTAATTTGTTTAACAGTCTGCTTGGGGTGCAATCCAATTATTTTAAAGCCCGAATCGAAGTGGTTTTAAGTGAGCGTAAGCGCCAGTTTAGTAGTGATCTGGTTCGTCAGGACAAACAGGTTTATGTGGCATACCGCAGCATGGCGCCATTTTGATCATAGTTTATAAATTATACAGATTGTAGAAGTAACAATGCTGGACTGATGCCTTTTCCCTATCATGCTAAACAGCAAAATTAATCCTCAAAGCTTTACTTTTGCTTTATAATCAAAATTAATTCACCTATTTTTTGACGACATTACGGCATATGTTAATTCGTAAGTTATTTAAGTTTGAGAATGCTCATATTGTGCGTAACTGCACGTCAGATCGCTGTAAGCGTTCGATCCATGGCCATAGTTATAAAGTCGAGTTATTGCTAAAAGCCTCGAAGCTAGATCATGGTCAAATGGTCTATGACTTTGGTCTGCTTAAAGGTGTGATTAAGGATTTCTTTGATTCTTTCGATCATGCCATCTGCTTTTGGCAAAATGACGATCCGGAATATATTCAGGCCTGCAAGAATTTCAGTGCGCGCTGGGTGTCTTTGCCGGTATCGCCATCAGCAGAACAGTTTTCACGTATTTTCTTCTTTCTGGCACAGCAGGTGCTGGCATCGACCGTGACTCAAAATGGTGAAGGCGATGTCGAAGTCTATTCTGTGATTGTGCATGAAACCGACACCGGCTATGCACAAAGCTTTTTAGAAGATATTCAAAATGAACAAATGGGCATCCTTAGTCTGGAGCAACTTGAGTTCTCTGAACAAGTGCAGGCTGAATGGACAGATCCGGACATGTTTGCCAAGCTCAAACAGGGCACACCATTTCATAACCCTACAGTAGATTTACAGGTACAGATTTAAAGTCTGCGTGACTTTAAATCCATTGACATAGATTTAGGATTGAAGAATGTCTTTAAATGAACAGCAACTGGCCAAGCTGAATAAAGTTCAGCTGGATGAAAGCTGGAAATATGGATTGAGTGAATTTTTGCTCAGTCCGAAAATGGATGAATTAAAAGCATTTCTCGTTGAAGAAAAAAAAGCAGATAAAATCATTTATCCTCCCAATCATCTGATTTTTAATGCGTTAAATACCACGCCGCTAGATCGGGTAAAAGTGGTAATTTTGGGGCAAGATCCTTATCATGGCCCAAATCAGGCGCATGGATTAAGCTTTTCCGTGCAAAAGGGGGTTGCATTACCACCATCTTTGCGTAATATTTTTCATGAGTTACATGCTGATGTTGGGGTTGAAAGACCGAAGCATGGTGACTTGACGCATTGGGCAGAGCAGGGTGTGCTTCTGTTAAATGCAGTACTGACCGTAGAAGCAGGTCAGCCGACTTCGCATCAAAAGCGCGGTTGGGAAGAATTTACCGATCACGTCATTGATGTATTAAATGAACAGCGTGAACATATTGTCTTTATTCTTTGGGGCGCATACGCACAGCGTAAAGGACAGCGCATTAATCAAGACAAGCATCTCGTGTTAAAGGCAGCACATCCATCGCCTTTGGCCGCAAACCGTGGTGGTTTTTTTGGTTGTAAAGTATTTTCAAAATCGAATAACTACCTCAAACAACATGGCATTGAGCCTATAGATTGGCAGCTGGACGCATGAAATATTCTCCCCTTACTAAACATTATCATCCGGATTTGATTGTTGAAGAAGCGCACAATGGTTGGCGTATCGTTCGTTTAAATCGCCCGAAATCTTTGCATGCGCTGGATGAGTCGATCGCTTCCGCACTCTTGGAAGTATTTCAGGACTTTCATCATGATGACAGCGTAAAAGCCATCTGGCTCGATTCAACCACACCGAAAGCGTTCTGTGCGGGTGGGGATGTGCGTAAACTGCGTCAGTTAGTGATTAATGATGAAGTGGCGGCTGCCAATAAGTTTTTTGAACAAGAATATGCACTCGATCTGTTACTGCATAATTATGCCAAACCCGTTTTAGTCTGGGGTGAAGGTTATGTGATGGGCGGTGGCCTGGGCTTGTTTATGGCAGCACCTTTCCGTTTAGTGACGCCATATTCACGTTTGGCAATGCCTGAAATCAATATCGGTTTGTATCCAGACGTGGGTGCAACCCGCTTCTTGGCAGATCGTGGTGCGATTGGTCTATTTACCGGCTTGACCGGTTCAATCATGACTGCTGCGGGCGCTTACGGGATTGGCTGGGCAACGCATATTTGTGATGCACAGCGTGATTCAGTTTTGGATAAAGTCATTAATATTGACTGGGAGCATTATCCTGCAGGTGACTTCCGGGCCATTGATGACACCCTGAATAGTATGCACCGTCCGGTCGGCCCGGGACCGTTGCAAAACTCTCTGGATGTAATTCATAGTGTTTGCCGTGGTGTCAACTTTGAGCATGATTATGAGTCGATTATTGGCCTGAGTGACGCACGCAGTGACTGGTTGCGTCAGGCCAGTGAAAACCTGAAAAAAGGTTCGCCAACTACTGCAGTCTTGACCTGGCTATTGTGGCAATGGGGTAAGCAGATACATTCCTGGAATGAAGTTTTCGAACTGGAAGTTCAGATCTCAGACTGGAAAATTCGTCATCATGACTTTGTTGAGGGTGTACGAGCACGTCTGGTCGACAAAGACCTTAGTCCTGAGTGGAAAAAAGGTGCAGATATGAGCTTGAAAGGGATCCTGTCTGGGAATCCTCCAGTTACGACTATTGAAAGCTGGAATGAGCTGCTCAAGCATTATGGTGTGATTTAAGCTTCAATGTCCGAAACACAATTTACAGATGAATACTGGATGCAGCGTGCTTACGAGCAGGCTGCACTTGCTGCTGCACAGGGAGAAATTCCTGTGGGGGCAATTATCGTCAGTCAGAATCAGATCATTGGCCAAGGATTTAATGCGCCCATCTCGTTGAATGATCCGACCGCGCATGCCGAGATTGTGGCGCTGCGTGATGCCTGTCAAAATATCCAGAATTATCGTTTACCTGATGATGCAGTGCTTTATGTGACTTTAGAGCCGTGCACCATGTGTGTTGGTGCGCTGGTGCATTCACGGGTTTCACGGGTAGTATTTGGCGCATTTGAAGCGAAAGCAGGTTCACTGGTGAGTGCGCGTCAACTGTTTGAAACCGGTTATTATAATCACGTATTTTCTTTCCAGGCAGGCTGCATGCAGCAGCAATGCTCTGAACAGCTCAGTGCATTTTTTAAGTTGCGTCGCGAGCAGAAACGACAATTCAAGTTACAAGAAAAGTTATTTAATACGCAGAAGTAAATTTACTTTATCCGCTAAAATTTTCCCACTTTCAAATATCTGCAATCTTCAGGAACAATAATGAACAGCATCCAAGTAAAAAAAGAATTCCCAGCAGCCCTTGATGATGTCTTCAATTTGATGTCCAAGCATGCCACCTATAATATTGCCTTCGCACCGATGCAGGTCGAACGAATCAAGGATTCTGCGGATGCTGAATATCCTGATGGACTCGGTTCAGTACGTGCAATGGGTATGGGGCCAGTGAAGCCGCTGAAAGAACAAATTACCTTGTTCGAGCCAAATAATCGCATCGAATATCAGATTATTAAAAATCCATTGATCAAGCATCATTTAGGCATTATTGAATTTGAAGCACTGGCTGATGACAAAACGTTAGTAACTTATACGATTGAATTGCAGGCACGTGCGCCTTTTGTGAGTAAATTAATCCTTGCACAGTTACAGGCAGCGATTAAACTAGGCCTGACAAAACTCGCAAAATCTGTTTAAACAACAACGGGAAAGCAATGACAGTTCAAATTATTACCATTGATGGTCCAAGTGGGTCTGGCAAGGGCACGTTAGCAGCGAAACTGGCTGCACATTATCAGTTTCACTTATTGGATTCTGGTGCTTTATACCGCCTTTTGGGTTTGTCATTGCATCACCATGATTTGCTGGATTCGCTAGACACGAAATTGCCAGAATGCGTACAAATCGCAACAAATTTAGATATCCAGTTTGTCAGTACCGACACCGGGGTGCAGGTGTGGCTGGATGGTGAAGATGTGTCCCAAACTATTCGAACTGAACGGGTAGGAGAGTTTGCTTCAAAAGTTGCAGCAATTCCTGAGCTTAGAACAGCGATGGTTTCACGTCAGCATGCCTTTGCACAGGCGCCTGGTCTGGTAGCAGACGGACGTGATATGGCGACAAGTATCTTCCCGAATGCTCAGGCAAAAATATATTTGACGGCCTCGGCTGAATCACGCGCGCAAAGACGTGTAAAGCAGTTGCAGGGCATGGGGCTGGATGTTAAAATAAGCGACATTTTAGCTAATATCATCGCTCGCGATAAACGAGATACGGAACGCGCTGTCGCTCCACTCAAGCCTGCGGATGATGCTTACATTATTGATAGTTCAGATTTGAATATCGATGAAGTATTCCAGCTGATGACCACTTATGTGGATCAGCAGTTAGCAAATTAACCCAATTTTATCAGCAAACGCATAGCTTGATCAGTTTTATATGGACTATGTAGATGCTTAATTAAACCGGCCTTGTCTGATCCAAGACCGCTGACTTTATCGGAAATATCATGACCGAATCTTTTGCAGCCCTCTTTGAAGCAAGCGAATTAAACCTCAACGTTGAAAAGGGTGCAGTTATCCAGGGCGTTGTAGTAAGCATTGACTCTGATTGGGTAACTGTTGACACTGGCCTTAAATCTGAAGGCGTTGTTGACCGTGCTGAGTTCTTAAATGAACAGCGCGAACTTGAAGTTCAAGTTGGCGACACTGTAGACGTAGTTGTTGAAGCACTTGACAACGGTATGGGTCAAACAGTTCTTTCTCGCGAAAAAGCTAAACGCGCAGAAACTTGGACTAAACTTGAAAAAATCTTTGAAGACGGCGAAATCGTTACTGGTGTTATCTCTGGTAAAGTTAAAGGTGGTTTCACTGTTGACATCGGTCCAGTACGTGCGTTCCTTCCAGGTTCTTTAGTTGATACTCGTCCTATTCGTGATACTACTCACCTAGAAGGCAAAGAGTTAGAATTCAAAGTAATCAAGCTTGACGCTAAACGTAACAACGTTGTTGTTTCACGTCGTGCTGTTATGGAAGCTGAATCTTCAGCTGACCGTGAAGCTCTTCTTGCTCAGCTTGAAGAAGGTCAAACAGTTACTGGTACGATCAAAAATCTTACTGACTACGGCGCATTCGTTGACCTTGGCGGTATTGATGGTCTTCTTCACATCACTGACATGGCTTGGAAACGTATCAAGCACCCTTCAGAAGTTGTTGAAGTGGGTCAAGAAGTTACTGTTAAAGTACTTAAATTCGACCGCGAACGTAACCGTGTTTCTCTAGGTCTTAAACAGCTTGGCGAAGATCCATGGTTAGCGATCATGAACCGTTACCCTAAAGGTTCAATCGTTAAAGCGCGCGTAACTAACCTGACTGACTACGGTTGTTTCGCTGAAATCGCTGAAGGCGTTGAAGGTTTAGTACACGTTTCAGAAATGGATCACACGAACAAAAACATCCACCCATCTAAAGTTGTTCAGATTGGTGACGAAGTTGATGTTATGGTTCTTGAAGTTGATGAAGAACGTCGTCGTATTTCTCTTGGTATCAAACAAACTCGTGCTAACCCATGGGAAGAGTTTGCTAAAGATCACGACAAAGGCGAAAAAGTTTCTGGTACGATCAAATCTATCACTGACTTCGGTATCTTCATCGGTTTACCAGGCGGTATCGACGGTCTAGTTCACTTGTCTGATATTTCTTGGAACGAACAAGGCGAAGAAGCGATTCGTCGTTATAAAAAAGGCGACACTGTTGAAGCAGTTATCCTTTCTGTAGACGCTGAAGGCAACCGTATCAGCCTTGGCATCAAGCAAATGAACAACGATCCGTTCAATGACTTCCTTGCTGCTAACGAACGCGGTGCGTTGGTTAAAGGTACTGTAACTGCAGTTGATGCTAAAGGCGCGACTGTTAAGTTAGCTGACGAAGTTGAAGCGACTCTGAAAGCATCTGAAATCAACCGCGACCGCGTTGAAGATGCAACTAAGTTCCTTGAAGTTGGTCAAGAAGTTGAAGCGAAGATCATCAACGTAGATCGTAAATCTCGCGCAATCAACTTGTCTATCAAAGCGAAAGACGAAGCTGAAGAGAAAGAAGCAGTTGCTAACTTGAAAACAGCTCCTGCTGGTCAAGACAATGGTCCTAAGACGATTGGTGACCTGATCAAAGCTCAAATGGGCAACTAAGTAAGCGTTTGAATTGTATTGTTAATGTAAGTTAACTAATACTTTTTATACAAATACTGTAAACGGTAGCGTAGTATTTAATTATTGCGCTACCGTTTTGTATTTAAACAGGTTATTATCGGGAAATAGATCCCAAGTAGCTTGATAATTAAAGAGGTCGCAGATGACTACTGAAGCACTTAATAAGTCTGACTTAATAGAGCGTATTGCGTTAAAAAATCCGCATTTGGCTGAGCCTTTAGTGGAAGAAGCAGTTAAAATTATGATTGATCAAATGATAGAAGCATTATCAACTGACAATCGTATCGAGATTCGTGGATTTGGTAGTTTTGCATTGCATCACCGTGAACCGCGCGTAGGTCGTAACCCTAAAACTGGTAAATCAGTAGAAGTGGCTGCAAAAGCAGTTCCGCACTTTAAACCAGGCAAGGCACTTCGTGACGCTGTGAACGAGTCTGCACAAAAATAATTGTAAATATTTTGCGGGGTGTTCATGCGTTACGTTCTGGTCATTCTTTTATTGGTACTGTTTGGTTATTCATTAGCTTTAGTTTTGCAAAACGGTACTGAATTGTCAGTGGACTTGTTATTTACTCAAGTTCCCGCAATGCGCCTGGGATTATTACTTCTCCTCACGTTATCTTTAGGTGTCGTTTTGGGCCTGTTATTGGGCGTTCAGATCTTCCGGGTTTTTCAGACGAATTGGGAAATTAAACGACTGCGTAAAGACATTGAACATCTACGTAAGGAACAGTTGAATACAGCCAAGTTAATGGCCGCTGAAGCAGCAGCCCATACCCGGCATGAAAAAACTGTATTAGATATTACCAATGAAAATCAAAGCCCATTATAATGGGCTTATTTTTTGCCTATATGAAGGGGTAATCTCTTGAGTATCATCGTCGCACTAGATGCCAAAAGCCAATTTGATGCCTTAGCCATTGCAGAACAGTTAGATCCTGCCTTGTGTCGACTTAAAGTTGGTAAAGAGTTATTTACCCATGAAGGTCCAATTATTGTCAAAGCACTTCAAGATAAAGGCTTTGATGTATTTCTGGATCTGAAATTTCATGATATTCCAAATACAACAGCACAGGCAGTATGCGCGGCAGCAGATTTGGGTGTGTGGATGGTCAATGTGCATGCCTCAGGTGGCCGCAAGATGATGGAAACCTGTGTAGAGCGTTTGCAAGCGGGTAATTATAAAACTCAGTTGATTGCAGTGACTGTATTGACGTCAATGGGCCGTGAAGACTTGAAAGATATTGGTCTGGATATTGAGCCAAATGAGCATGTAAAACGTCTGGCACAACTGACAAAAGACAGTGGTCTAGATGGGGTGGTTTGCTCAGCTCAAGAAGCGAAAATGTTACGTGAAACGATTGGAAAAGACTTTGCATTAGTGACACCCGGCATTCGTCCAGAAGGGTCGAATGCAGATGACCAGAAACGTATTGTGACACCGAAACAGGCAATGCTAGATGGCTCAACACATCTGGTAATTGGTCGCCCGATTACCCAGTCTAAAAATATGCGTCAGACTTTGAAAGATATTTTGGCAACGCTTTAATACGGTTTGAATGACAAAAAGCCTTTCAGTCGAAAGGCTTTTTTTATATATTGAAAAAATGGTTATAAAATAAAAAGGAAAAATGATGACTTCATCTGAACCACAATTAGAAAAAGTACAGAATGACGTAATTCAAAATATTCAACAGGCAGAACAGCTTAAGCAACAAGAATAGCAACAACAGCAGGCAAGCTCAGCAGATCGGACAGCGGGGATCGATGTGGTCAGTTTGGCATCTGATGCCATCAGTCTTGCTTCGGATGTTATTGAAACAGTATGCGATGCCTTAAGTGATATTGATTTAAGTTTTTTAGTCAGCCCTCTCGGCCTACTTGCTTGTGCTTCGTTTTAAAATTCTGCTTTTAAACTGAATCAGGGAGGAGAGTTCCTCTTTATAAAAGAGGAATTTAGTGAGATTGAGAAAGTGATAAAGTAATTAAATCGCTGCCAGTACACTCACCATGACTGGTGCTAACAGTGACAAAATAAAACCACTGACCATGGCATGTGGAATAAAATCATGCCCACAGGCCTGTTTAACCATCGGTAGAGTCACATCCATCGCAGTTGCACCCGCTGCGGAAATGGCGGATCTTGGGTATCTCCAGCCCATACAATACATGAGTAAGATGGCAAAAATTTCTCTAAACAGGTCATTCATTAGCGCGATACTGCCGAGTTCTGCATTTCTGAGTTCTGTTACGACAACACCTGACATTGAGTAAAATCCATAGCCTTGTGACAGCATGATCAAATCTTTTAGACTGATGTCTGTATTCCAGAATGAATAAAGCATGACTGCAAATAATGAACCAAAAATACAACCAATCGGAACTAAGAGAATTTTAAAATTTAACCAGGAACGATCTAAAGGTGAATAAGCCAGATCCAGGCCAATCATGAACATAAATACCAGCAACAAATGCCAGGTGCTGATTTGCACGGATAGATCAAACAGATTCAAGCTCGCATGTAAACAATATCCACCTGCGAGAGCTAAAAAAGCATAGCTCATATTCAGCAAGGATTTAACTACCAGATCGAGAGATACCCGGCCTGAACTCGGAAGAAAACCTGCCCATTTAAATAGTAGGTAACAAAATGCAAAAGCGCCGAGTGAGGTTAGAAAGGCAATACTAATTGACGTACTCAAAATCTGGAGAGGATGCTGTAATTCATCTACCAGTTGTGAAAATTCAAAGGCAATTGCAATCAATAAAACATAGCTAAAATAGGGCAATAGCTTGAAACAGATTTTAATAATCGAAATCGGAATTCGTTTTGCCATGGCAAAACCGAGTGCTAGACAGAATAGAAGCTGAAAGATAAGCCAAAGCGATTGCATAAGTTTAATGGATTGAAAAAATTACCTATAAATTATGCCACCGCTTGATGTCAGATGGTAAAAAGCTTTTAGGCGACTTTATTCAATAATCGATAATCTGCGGCATTTGGCTTTTTTGTTTTGAGCCAGTATTTCCAGGTATAAGTTGGCCATAAGGCAAAGTTCTTGCCACCTTCCTGCTGATACCAGCTGACGCAGCCAGATTGCCACACAGTCTTTTCAAACATATGTTGCACCTGCTGATTAAATGCATCCTGTGCCTGGTCTTTGACCATGATGGCATCGCTTTGGGATCGATCGACCAGTTGCATCAATTGCAAAATATATTCGACTTGTGCCTCAATCCTCTGTACACGACAAATTTCACAGAACCCTTATCCTATCAGGATTCTGCTTTCTTAAAATTGCCAAAATTTCCTTAAACTCTTCTTTTTTCCCAAAACCAATTAAACGCTG